>NZ_BAABFL010000106.1:0-11137 GCF_039540975.1 Kistimonas scapharcae | reverse complement strand
CAGAATCAGTGTTCAAGACTTACCAGAATGGGTGTTCAAGAGTTACCAGAATCGGTGTTCAAGTTGTGCCAGAATACGCAACACCTTCAGCATCCCAAGCAGGACCCTCAAAAAACACTCTGAATGACCGGGATATTTCCATACTCATTTCTGATAAAAGAATACAACTTCTACACTTGAAAAATAATGTATTACTTACGCTAAGACTGAAATTCAAAGCTCAGGATAATCTTATAAAGCTAAAGCTTTTTCAGGCTTCAATGCCAGAACTACGTTCTTTCGCTGATTTGTATTTGGATGTTGAATCGAAGCTGGTACAGCTTCAATATATACAAACAAACCCTGCAAAGCATGGATTAGGAACACTGCTGCTTCACATTGCCAGCTTCTATGCCGTACATATTAAAAATTACCCTATCATTGAAGTGCGAAAAGCAGTTAGTAGTGCATTTGGTTTTTATCGAAAGCTAGGTTTTGAAGGAAACTATAGCGTTTCGCCAACATATCTACAGATCACCAGCAAAGCATTACTGGAAAATACACGCCATATCTGTCAGAAGTTTCATGCGATAACCGATGAATATTCATTATGTCCTCAAGCTACAATGACTTCCTGGAAGTCACTGCCGGTTTTACCCTGAAACCCGCCCAGGCTATCCGGTTCTTTGAACGCAAAGGGCTGAAGCTGTCATTTCGCTGGGAGGATATGCTCGCAGAGGAACATGACGCCGCCTTTACCGTGGCCAAGATGATGAACCGGGATCTATTGGCCTTCGTAGCCAAAAAAACACAGCAGGCCATAGACGAGGGGCAGACGCTGACGGAGTTCAAACAGCAGCTCATTCCTGCCCTGAAAAAGGCCGGATGGTGGGGTAAACAGAATATTGTGGACCCGGATAGCGGGCAGATCGTCAAAGCACAACTGGGCAGCGCATTCAGGCTGGCGACTATTTTCCGCACCAACCTGCAAAGCGCCTATAGCGTGGGTCACTGGCAAAGCATCCGGGCCAACGCTGCAACCTCGCCATACCTGATGTACGACGCAGTGGAAGACCACCGGGTACGACCCGAACCCCAACAATGGGATGGCAGGGTGTATCCGGTAAACCACACATTCTGGACAACCCATTTCCCCCCGAACGGCTGGAACTGCCGCTGCGGCGTAGTACAGCTGGACCGCAAAGAGCTGAAAGCCTACGGGCTGAAACCATCACCGGAGCCAAAGATCAAACCCCGTCTTTGGGAAAACCCTCGCACCGGCAAGACCCGCACAGTGCCGGAAGACCTCGACCCCGGCTGGGATCAAAACCCGGGCCAGACACGCTTTGCCATCCTTCGGCAGCTTGAGCGTGAGAAACGGTCAGAGGGTCAGCAGCAAAAACCGTAGTCTTTATGCCATAACTGCAATAGTTTCCCCTCTCCAAATGTGATTACATACGACGCTTCATTTCTAAACATTCATTCAACATCGAGCTACCGAGGCCCACGCTCCGTCGATCCTGAAACGATCGTGCGACTCCTTCGGGCGGTAGCGTGCTTGCGATTTGTTCATCACACCGCTGGCCGGGTCACAGGGAAAACTGAGTCGGGTTTTGAAACTTGGGCAATCCAATAATTAAGACCTGACATCAAATTAGAACCTTCTCAACGATGTGAAAGCTTTAGCGTGGTTTGGATAGGAAGCAGAAGCAGGCTGCACGAAGAACAGGCTTCCTTGCGTGAATAAAGTCTTCATGATTCTGCCGTGAGCTATTAGCCCTGACTATTCAATACCACTCGACATAAAACTCACCCCATTTGTAATAACTTATCAAAACAGGATAAATACCATGAAAAGCTCCCAGCAAAGGAAAGAGTTGCATCGGCAAATCTGGCAAATTGCCAACGATGTACGGGGCGCAGTGGATGGCTGGGATTTCAAGCAGTACGTGCTCGGTGCCCTGTTCTATCGCTTTATCAGTGAAAACTTTGCCAGCTACATTGAAGGCGATGATGAGAGTGTAAACTATGCCGAATTAGATGATGGTGTTATTACCTCCGAGATTCGTGATGATGCCATCAAAACCAAAGGGTATTTCATCTACCCCAGTGAGCTGTTCGCCAATATTGTCAAACATGCCAACACCAACGATAGCCTGAATACCGATCTCGCTGACATCTTCAGAGCCATCGAAAGCTCTGCCAACGGTTACCCTTCTGAAGTGGATATTAAAGGCCTGTTTGCTGACTTTGATACCACCAGCAACCGCCTGGGCAATACCGTTACTGATAAAAACCGTCGTTTAGCAGCGGTGCTCAAAGGTGTGGCCGGGCTGGACTTTGGGGATTTTCATGGTAGCGATATCGACCTGTTTGGCGATGCCTACGAGTTTCTGATTTCCAACTATGCCGCCAATGCGGGTAAATCCGGTGGTGAGTTTTTTACCCCACAGCAGGTGTCGAAACTGATTGCTCAAGTGGCTATGCACGGGCAAACCAGCATCAATAAAATCTACGACCCGGCCGCCGGTTCCGGCTCTTTGTTGCTGCAAGCCAAAAAAGCACTTTGACGCTCATATTATTGAAGAGGGTTTCTTTGGTCAGGAGATCAACCACACCACTTACAACCTTGCCCGTATGAACATGTTCTTGCACAACATCAATTACGACAAGTTCAATATGCAGCTGGGCAATACCCTGACTGATCCGCACTTTGGTGATGACAAGCCCTTTGATGCCATTGTCTCCAATCCTCCTTATTCGGTGAAGTGGATTGGCAGCGATGATCCGACCTTGATCAACGATGACCGCTTTGCCCCTGCCGGTGTGCTGGCCCCCAAATCTAAGGCGGATTTTGCCTTTGTGATGCACACCCTGGACTACCTCTCTGCCAAAGGTCGGGCGGCGATTGTCTGCTTCCCCGGTATTTTTTACCGTGGCGGTGCCGAGCAGAAAATTCGCCAGTATCTGGTGGATAACAACTATGTAGAAACCGTGATCGCCCTGGCACCTAACCTGTTCTTTGGCACCACCATCGCCGTGAATATTCTGGTGCTATCCAAACACAAAACCAAAACCGACACCCAGTTTATTGATGCCAGTGGCCTGTTTAACAAAGGCACCAATAACAACCTGCTGACGGATGAACATATCGCAGAAATTCTGAAAGTGTTTGAGAGCAAAGAAGATATTGCACACCTTGCCAAAACAGAGACTTTTGAAACCATTGCTGGCAATGGCTACAACCTTTCCGTCAGTAGTTACGTGGAAGCCAAAGATACCCGTGAAGTGGTGGATATTATTCAGCTGAATACTGAACTGAAAACCACTGTTGAGAAAGTTACACAACTTCGGTCGGATATTGATGCAATAGTCGCAGAGATTGAAGGTGTGGAGGTTCGGGCATGAGTGTATTAAGTTTTATGGAAAGGTTGCTTGATGGAGTTGCCGTTGAGTGGAAGGCATTAGGAGAGCTTGGTGAGTTGGTTCGTGGTAACGGACTACAAAAAAAAGACTTCACTGAAGCTGGTATTCCTGCGATTCACTACGGTCAGATTTACACGTACTACGGTTTATCTACAACGGAAACCAAGTCTTTTGTTTCACCTGAACTGGCTCAAAAGCTGAAAAAGGTAAATACTGGCGATGTTGTAATCACAAACACAAGTGAGAACCTCGCAGATGTTGGTAAAGCTTTGGTTTACTTAGGTGAGCAACAAGCTGTCACCGGTGGACACGCTACGATATTTAAACCTAATCATGCAATTCTTGGTAAATATTTTGCCTACTATACTCAAACCACATCATTTGCAAATGAGAAAAGAAGGTACGCAAAAGGAACGAAAGTCATTGATGTTTCAGCAACAGACATGGCTAAAATTCAACTCCCAATACCTCCTCTAAATATCCAGACAGAAATCATCCAGATTTTAGACACATTTACCTCGTTAACCACCGAGCTTACCACCGAGCTTAGCGCACGTAAGAAACAATACAACTACTATCGTGATCAGTTGTTGAGTTTTGATGAAGGCGAAGTTGAGTGGAAGACGTTGGGGGATGTATCGCTTAAAACATATTCCGGCGGAACTCCAAGAGCAGGAACTCCAGAATATTACGATGGTGGTAAAATTCCTTGGTTGAGAACTCAAGAAGTTAAGTTTTCTGATATTTCAGAAACAGAGGTTAAAATAACACCAGCAGCATTAAAAAATTCTGCTGCAAAATGGATTCCTGAGAATTGCGTAATTGTTGCCATTTCAGGTGCAACCGCAGGTCGGTCTGCCATAAATAAAATTTCACTAACAACCAATCAGCACTGTTGCTGTCTTGAAATAGATCCAGACAAAGCATTATATAGATACGTTTTTCATTGGGTTAGTTTTAACTATGAAACTTTGAAAGCGTTAGGACAAGGTGCCAGAGGTGATCTCAATTCCAATATTATAAAGAATTTCAGGATTCCCATTCCGAGCGGTAATTCTGAAGATTCACTTAAAGAACAAGCTCGCATCGTCGCCATCCTCGACAAATTCGACACCCTAACGACCTCCATCACCGAAGGCTTACCCCGTGAAATTAAGCTCCGCCAGCAACAATACGAATATTATCGTGATTTGCTGCTGAGTTTTCCAAAACCTGAAGCAACCAGCAACGCTGCCTAATCAACACAGCTGACGGGTCACCATCATGGCCGATTACAAAACCATTGCGGAGTCCAGGAACTTTATCGTTCTGGATAAATACACCCCGGATTACCAGGTCAACGAAAGCTACCAGAGCGAAAACGATCTTGAGCGGGAGCTGATCGCTGATCTGCAAAATCAGGGCTATGAATACGTAGCCGATTTAAACACCCCGGATAAGATGCTCAGCAATGTTCGCAAGCAGCTGCAAACCCTGAATGATGTGGTGTTTTCGGATGGGGAATGGCAGCGTTTTGTTGAGACCTATCTGGATAAACCCGGCGATAACATCATAGATAAAACCCGTAAGATTCACGATGACCATATCTTCGATTTTGTCTTTGATGATGGGCATATCCAGAACATCTACCTGCTGGATAAACACAATATTCACCGTAATGTCTGCCAGATCATCCGGCAGTTTGAACAGACCGGCACCCATAAAAACCGCTACGACGTGACGATTCTGGTGAATGGTTTGCCCCTGGTTCAGATTGAGCTGAAAAAACGGGGCGTGGCCATTCGTGAAGCGTTTAACCAGGTGCATCGCTACAGCAAGGAGAGCTTTAACAGTGAACAGTCGCTATATAAATATTTGCAGTTGTTTGTGATCTCTAACGGCACCGACACCCGCTATTTTGCCAATACTACCCAGCGTAATAAAAACAGCTTTGACTTCACCATGAACTGGGCGAAGGCGGATAACAGCCTGATCAAAGATTTACAGGATTTTACCGCCACCTTCTTCCAGAAAAGCACCCTGCTCAATGTGTTGCTGCACTACTCGGTGTTTGATGTCAGTGATACCTTGCTGGTGATGCGCCCTTACCAGATTGCTGCCACCGAACGTATTTTATGGAAGATCAACAGTTCCTACGAGGCTAAACAGTGGAGTAAACCGGAGAGCGGCGGTTTTATCTGGCATACCACTGGCTCCGGTAAAACGTTAACCAGTTTTAAAGCGGCCCGCTTGGCGACTCAGCTGGATTTTATCGACAAGGTGTTTTTTGTGGTCGACCGGAAGGACCTGGACTACCAGACCATGAAGGAGTACCAGCGTTTTTCTCCGGACAGTGTGAATGGTTCTGACAGTACCGCTGGCCTTAAGCGCAATCTGGATAAAGACGACAACAAGATCATCGTCACGACCATTCAGAAGCTCAACAACCTGATGAAAAGCGAGGGCGACCTTGCCATTTACAACAAACAGGTGGTGTTTATTTTTGATGAGTGCCATCGCAGCCAGTTTGGCGAAGCCCAGAAGAATCTGAAAAAGAAGTTCAAAAAGTTCTATCAGTTCGGTTTTACGGGTACGCCCATTTTCCCGCAGAACGCTTTAGGCGCAGAAACTACTGCCAGCGTGTTTGGCCGTGAGTTGCATTCCTATGTGATTACCGATGCCATTCGCGATGAAAAGGTGCTTAAGTTCAAGGTGGACTACAACGATGTTCGCCCAAAGTTTAAGGCCATCGAAACCGAGCAGGATGAGAAAAAGCTCAACGCCGCAGAAAACAAGCAGGCCCTTCTGCACCCGGAGCGTATTCGTGAAGTTTCCCAATACATTCTGAATAACTTCCGCCAGAAAACCCATCGCCTGCAAGCCAGTGGCGTTCCCGGAAGCGGGGGCTTTAATGCCATGTTCGCGGTGAGCAGCGTGGATGCAGCCAAGCTGTATTACGAGTCGCTGAACCAGTTGCAGGCTGATAGCGAAAAGCCGCTGAAGATCGCCACCATTTTCTCCTTTGCGGCCAATGAAGAGCAGGATGCGGTCGGGGATATTCTGGATGAGAGTTTTGATGTCTCGGCCATGAACAGCAGCGCGAAGGAGTTTTTAAGCGCCGCCATTGCCGGCTATAACGCCTTCTTCAAAACCAATTTCAGTGTCGATAGCAAAGGTTTTCAGAATTATTACCGCGATCTGGCCAAGCGGGTTAAAGCCAAGGATATCGATTTATTGATTGTGGTCGGGATGTTCCTCACCGGCTTTGACGCGCCAACCCTGAATACGTTGTTCGTGGATAAAAACCTGCGTTACCACGGGTTAATGCAAGCCTATTCACGCACTAACCGGATTTATGACGCCACCAAGACCTTTGGCAATATTGTCACCTTCCGCGATTTGGAACAGGCGACGGTAGACGCCATCACCCTGTTTGGTGATAAAAACACCAAGAACGTGGTGCTGGAAAAAAGCTACAAGGAATATATGGAAGGCTTTACCGACCTGGTCACCGGCGAAGCCAGACGCGGTTTTATGGATGTAGTGCACGAGTTGGAGCAGCGCTTTCCTGATCCTTCGGCCATTGAGAAAGAGTCGGACAAAAAAGCCTTCGCCAAACTCTTTGGCGAGTACCTGCGCGTCGAAAATGTGCTGCAAAACTACGATGAGTTTGCCAGCCTGAAAGCCCTGCAAGACGTGGATATGAGCGACCCGGCAGCCGTTGAGGCGTTTAAGGCCGAGCATTACCTGGATGATGAAAAGCTGGCTGAGATGCAGACGATACGCCTGCCCGCCGAGCGCAAAATTCAGGATTACCGCTCTACCTATAACGATATTCGGGATTGGCAGCGCCGACAGAAATCTGGCAAGGAAAAAGAAGATTCCACCATCGACTGGGATGATGTGGTGTTTGAGGTGGACTTGCTGAAATCTCAGGAGATCAATCTGGATTACATTCTGGAGCTGATCTTTGAGCACAACAAGAAAACCAGAAGTAAAGCCGATCTGGTTGATGAAGTGCGCCGACTGATTCGTGCCAGCCTTGGCAACCGCGCCAAAGAAGATCTGGTGGTTGATTTTATCAATCAGACTGATCTTGACGTGATTGGTGATAAAGCCAGTGTTATTGACGCTTTTTTTGCTTTCGCTCAACAAGAACAGCAGCGTGAAGCGGAGGAGCTGATTGAAGGAGAGAGCCTGAATAATGAAGCCGCCAAACGGTATATTACTAACTCACTGAAACGGGAGTATGCCAGCGAGAATGGCACTGAGCTCAATGCTATCCTGCCGAAAATGAGTCCTCTGAATCCGCAGTATTTGACCAAGAAGCAGAGTGTGTTTCAAAAGATTGCGGCGTTTGTTGAGAAGTTTAAAGGGGTGGGGGGGAAGGTATAATCTCGAGGGAATCCGAAGTCGGGTCTTGACTCTTGCAAGTTTGACTGATGCAAGCGTTATTTTTTACAGCGTAAATTTTATAAATGGTATTGATGTGAGTGATATAGAAATCCGGTTAAAACGTTCTATGAGAGCTTTACTTGACAGTCAAAGCCCTAAACATAAGAGGCTGGCAAAAGGAATTAAGGCCTACAACAAACTGGATCTTAATTCCATAACCGCGGAAGTCAGGTCTCTGATAGAGAGTACCATGGCATCGTCGAATGATATTCTTGGAAAGTATGATATTGAAACATTTGACGACTACAGGAAAATCTCTAATTCAGATTTGAACTTTATGATCGAGACCCACATAAAGTTGTGCAATGACATCAAATCAGAATTGCAACATACATAATCGGGTAGCCGGGGGGGCTCTAACCCTCAGTCCCACCCGGCATACGGGTTCGCACCGGGCGTTTCATTGAGTGTGGTGACACCTGATCCACCCATCTTTCAGCGCAGCATATCATTCATCGGCCAGAAAACGAGATCGCCTGCCGCGCTGATACTTCAATCTTCTCTACACTTCACCGCTTTCACGCCCCCAGAGGTAAAAAAACCGTCATGGCCAAACTCAACACCGCCCAGAAACGTCGCCAGAAAGAACTGAAGCGACGCAAGAAAAAACAATTGCAGGCACAAAAGCAGAAAAAGCACTCACCCGAAGCGCCTGACTTAAGCGGGCTGCCAAAATTGTCAGAGACACTTCTTGAGTTTGCCGGTGGACTGCTGGATATCCCAAACGCCTCCAGGGACTATATCGAAAGCACCATTGGTATGGTGAGTATGTGCTGGAACATCGGCATCGTGGAGAAAGAGCAAGGCCGGGAAATGCGTCAGAAGCTGACGAATATGCTGCACGACGACACGATGGATGATAGTCAGGAGGATTTCGAAAGCCAGANCATGGGATTATAAGGATGATTTACACCTCCAGATTGCCAGCACCATTCTACCTGAAGACAGCCGATTCTCATTTGATGAAGACGATCTGAGCTGCGGGCTTTCGGCTTCTACTCAAAAAACTCTCACCGCGCTATCCACGCCACTGACCGATGAACAACGTTGTATTGTTGAATGGATTGATGAAGGTTATGAACTACATGATATACAGGATAAACCGTCTGAAGGAGCGGCCTGCGACCTCTGGCTTAAAGCCTGGAGCCATGTGAAGGCACTCTACAAAGATACAGCATCAATTGATGAGATACTGCCATTAGACGGACTGTTCCTGTCCAATTGGTGTTCAGATGTTGAGATGTACCTGCATAACGCGGGAGTGGACAATCCGGATTACTTCAACAAACGCATCGTTTTTTGCCGCGAGTTGTGCGAACACTTCCCTTCATCACATCCTCAGACACTCCATAATATGCGCCGGGCTGAAGCTGAAACATTTTTTTTCATCGGCCAGCATGAACAAGGGGAAGCCGCATTTGAAGCACTGGTCAATGACTATCCGGATACTGCCTGGGGCTATATCGGCTGGGGGGATATCTACAGCATGGGCACACTCGGCTCCGTTTCATTGCCTACCGATATTGACCGGGCACGGGCATTGTACCGAATTCCTATAGAGCGCCAGCTGGAGGATGCCGAGGATGCCGAGCAACGCCTGAAGGATCTGGAGCAGCATGAAGCCCCTGAGACTCTGGACGCCTGAGTAGTATCGGGTTTGCACTATCAACCGGCTTGTCTTCACGCAATGGCAAGCCTTAATAGCGGCACAGCCAAGTTCGGGATAGTATGCAGGGTGGTTGAAGATTCTGGCTCGGCGGACGTTGCAGCAGAATTAAGTATCCATCTGTTGGGACGGCGGCTACGATTGCGTTGGGCTCGAAGCAGACGGAGACGTTCTAATGACTGAATATTCATATTTCCTGAATACCTAACCGTAATGTCAGCAATAACGCGAACCATTCTGATTTCTTGGCATCCTATACAAGGATACAAAAGTAAACACGGAGGTTTGTCATGTACTCATCCAGAACAGAGTCTCAAGGAACCGGCAATTTAAGCCAAAAGGCCACATCACATCATTCCAGTAATAACCAAAGTGCAACTGGTAATACACGAAAAAGACTGCAAAAAGCTGATACCATAAACGCCAAACTACCGAACAAACAAGGCAATAAAAGGTTAGTACCCCACAACCGAACTTTCACTACATGCAAAGCTATTACAGCTCCTACAATAAAGGGTGAAAAAGGCACTATTTTTGTCGGATCCTTACCAACTTCATACATAAGGCAAATAAATGATGAAATCCATAGCTTAGGCACATTGAACTCCGACCCTGATGACAGATTAAAGCGTCACACATTTAATACTACCCCTTCGTCTATGCAGTGGGAACATTACCCAAACAGAGGGGTTACTACGCAACAAATGCGCGTGTGCTATGCAGATGGCATGATAGTCACTCCTCGACATGAAAACATTCCCATGCCAGGAAGAGAGGAAAACGAAAGAGCATTACTTCCAAGAGCACCCGATTCAATAATAAATCTTATTGAACAGATACATAAACTCAACCCTGAGATGGCAAAAGTCTTCGGTCACAATGCTATTCGCCATGTTGCTATAAATCATTATTATTCTCTAGACGGCTCTGCTCTAAATGAAAACGTGGATTTTTGTCTTCATTGGCATGTTGACAAACCGAAAGTCGGTCAACTTGTCGCTTGCGTCAACCTTATGGGCAAGCGCAATACGTTGATAAAACACCATGATAGCGAACTTGAAATATCATCCACTAATCCAGGTGATTTTTATATTTTTGACGGCACACAATACGAACATGCCGTCAAGTTAATGAGCTCCTCTGAAAGCATGGTCTTAGTATTAAGATCCCCTTTTGTACCCACCATTAGAAACAGTGATGTTTTTTTTGACCATGAAAGCTTTAAGCTACCTGACGAAGCAACCCTTTATCAGATAAAAGAATTATCAGCCCCTCTATGGGATATCACAAAAAATCCCAACTTTAATGTGGGTAAGATTGGCCAGTTAGTAACTACAAAAAAATGTCATAATAAGGGTAGAAGCGATTCAGAAGAGATCAGAGATCAGAGATCAGAGATCAGAGATCAGAGATCAGAGATCAGAGATCAGAGATCAGAGATCAGCTCCGATCTTAACGCACTATAGAGAAGACCCTGAAAATGATTGCTCTGAATCACCTTTACCAGTACTAAGAAAAGAAACTCTTCAAGGCACAGGCAGAGGTTAACTATGGCGCGAGGTGTAAACAAGGTTATATTGATCGGCAATCTGGGCAGCGACCCTGAGATCCGCTACATGCCCAGCGGCGATG
>NZ_BAABFL010000105.1:0-1279 GCF_039540975.1 Kistimonas scapharcae | reverse complement strand
CTAAAGCGAAACTTTGTCAGTGTCGTAGCTCTGGCTTGTGCTTTTGTCTGGTTACCAATGTGAAACGTCAACAGCTCCTAGCCCGTTTCACAAAAGAATAAAAAGATATTTTTAAATATTGTAGAGAATAAAGGTTTAGTCGTTACCCAACCACCGCCAAACAATGCAAGGCTCGAAACTTCTACGGTTTCGAGCCTTTTTTGCATTTCGGCCCTGGTTTCAATGAGTTGCAGTCGCTTCTCTTTCTCACAGAATGCCCACCTTCTAATAGAATAGCTGATCCTTGGGCTTTCCCGATCACAGCCCTTTGCAAAGCGCTCCTCTTTTGTCTCGGGTTAAATCATTGGCTTCTGTGCATATATCAAATGGTTATGTGATTTCCGAAGTACTGGTGTCAAGGGGCATGGTTTGGCGGCTCTTGGCAGTTAAAACGTATAAAAAATCACCAAAGCTGCTTAAGAAAAGAATTTTTACGCATAAACGAGCAACCGAGTAGCGATGTGCAGTATTTTCTGAGTTATAGTACGTATGACTTGTAGCAGATTGTTGCTGTAACATGGTGAGTGTTAAAAGTGAGTTTTATTTTTTATGCCAAGATTGTGTGTTACGGGTGGTATAGCTCGTCCAGCTCTTCATAACTAATAGCGTTACTCTTAGCTCAACCGCCTTGCTGCAATGCACTATTAATATGAACGAATAAGGATGACATTAATGTCTACTACTACCGGTACTGTTAAGTGGTTCAACGACGAGAAAGGTTTTGGTTTCATCGCTCAGGAAAACGGTCCTGACGTGTTTGCCCATTTCCGTCAGATCAAGAGCGATGGCTTCCGTTCCCTGTCTGAAGGCCAGCAGGTACGTTTTACTGTGACTCAGGGCCAGAAAGGTCCTCAGGCTGAAGATATCGAAGTTATCTAAGCGACAATCGTGTCACTGACCCTTTGGGGTACAAGTGGAAAAGAAAGGGCGGTACCTTCAGGTACCGCCCTTTTTTATGCCTCCAGTGTTCGAATAGGGGGATATGTTTGGCAAAAATGGTTTCACTTGCACAAGCCATTGATCGTAAACACTGCTCTACACCATTCTCACGATGACAGAGCTAGACAATTTCTCCTGTCGGAAGACTAGTCTTAATTTTTCAGGTGTAGCCTGACCCATCTGCATAGGGATTATGCCCCCCTTTCTTTATGACAATGACCTGCCCCCTGTGCCAGCATAGTTGTCGCCTCTTCTGAAATTTCCAACTTAAACAGGGGGTGGTCAGTGAGTAATCAATGAC
>NZ_BAABFL010000104.1:0-3219 GCF_039540975.1 Kistimonas scapharcae | reverse complement strand
CTTAATCCCGACAGATCTTCAGCTGATCAACTTAAGAAAGCGGCTTGAGTTGGGGCGACAACTATGTTGACAAACACCGAAAGTAAAAGGGATGCATTTATTGATATTTGTGCTTCTAACCTAAAAAAACTATTAAATCTATGGTGCCAATTAGCAGAACCTTTAAAAGGGGGATTCGGTAAGAACGTAGAAAAGTTGAACCAATTGCTATGTGAGCAAAAAAAATTAATAGAACAGGAGAAGAAAAAACTAACAGAGCTGGAGCTGGAGAAGAAAAAGCTAATAGATCAGGAGAAGGAAAAGAGTAAAGCTAAATCCTTTTTGGGAAAGATGAAAGGCAAATTTGGAGTTAAAGAAGAGACTCTTGATGAGAAAATAGAGAGAAAAAAACAAGAAATTAATAAAAAAATAGGTAGAAAAAAACAAGAGGTTAATGAAAAATTAGAGAGAAAGAAACAAGAGATTAATGAGATTAATAGAAAGTTTGAAGCATCTGGAATGATGCCGTTACGTTTTTCATTAAGTCCAGTATGGGTAAATTTTTTATTGGATGACTATGCAGTACGTGAATGTAATGTCGCGATAAGAAGATTTCGTGTTGATTGGGATGGTGAATTAAGGTTGCATATTGTCGCTGATGCTCATTTAAATATAGCAATGCCTTTTCCAGATTTAAATTGTGAAGATACATTAAGTGTTGATGTGAATATACCGGTTATAGATTTAAGCTTTTATGGAGCTAATGCAGGGCGGGTGATTAGTAATATTGAATTGGGCTCAACACTAAAAACTCTGCCTGATATTATTTGGGATGTGATAAAAAAGAAGGTACGGATTCGTCCCAAAAAGACCAAACCGGAGGATCGGGAGTATAAAACTCATGTTGCTGTCCCAAAAGTTAGATTATCATTGGGGCTTGATAACAGTTGTAAAAAAATAAATCTGGTCATTGATAATTTTGATCTGGATACATGTATATCAAAGAAACAAGAGGCATATGAAGTCAAACTCCCTAAAGTTTTGTTTGAATTGCCTTCACATACGGTTAATTTTGTGAATGACTTATGTGATCAGTTAGGTGGTAAATTAACGAATAGCAAAATTTTTATAGATGAAAATCAATTTGAAGGGCATTATATGCTTCGGCGTCCGGCTGCATTAATGAATATTATTCCAGCAACCCTTCGCAAGATAAGTCACTTGTCACAGTACTGTAGCATGGATACATTCTCTCTCTCATCATCAGGAACCTATTTTTGTGTTAATCGTACAATCAAGAGTAAGAGTAAGAGTAAGAGTGAGAGTAAGAGTAAAGGGTATGATGTAAAGGTAAATCATCCTATGTTGCAGCTTTATGCAACTCACAAAACAGAAGAGGGTGTTGCAATAGAAGCGGCTATTCACGAACTATCCTACTCAATTAAGAGGCTGGATGAAATTGATGTTGTTGATTTTACGTTTGTTCCGAGAACTGGTGGTGAAGCAGAAATATGGCCTTTCGTAAGAAAAACCCTGAAAGAAGCAAGCTTTAAAAAACTAGAGTTTTTATTTAATGGGTTTCTTTTTACTAACGGGCTTCTTTTGGCGACAGATGTGTGGGAAGACATATTTAATAATACAACGGATCTCTATGATTTAATGTATAGATTTAAGCCAGAAGAACGGGATGCTGTGATTAATCAAGCGTTTAGCACCATTGATTTTATGAGGCTTGTTCGAGATAGGCTGGCATGTTCTGGGAATGATGAGCCACGTCATATGTGTATGACATTAGGGGCATTTAACTATGAATCGGTGATAGGCTTTTTCGACGAAAAAAGAGAGTCTAAAAAAGATCCCAGACATAGGTTCCTGTGGGCTCAATCGCATTTAGAAAAGCTGTATGTGCAGCGTGATGACTCGAGCCTGCTTCAATCGCTTTCCTGCGAAGCAATCATTGGAGAATGGCTAACAAGGCGTGAAACGGTCAAACATTGGTTTTCGCATTTCCAACCCTATTTTGGAGACGTGAAAAATTGTCAGATCGTATTGCAAGGCGATGAGCGGGTATTTATTTATCATTTACAGATGAATGATCAAGGGATTGAAAAATGTGTATTTAATACCCCTGAAGGTGTTGAAAAAATCGTTGATGAATCCGATGAAGATGCGGCTGAAAATTTTGTTTTATCCACTCTCCGTGCTGCGCGTCCCGATATTTTTAGCGGTTTGTCCGCATGGGTTGAGACGACTTATATATAATCAGTCCGCATTATAAAAGAGAGCATAACCAAATTATTATTAATGGACTCCCATGGAATGGCTATATACGTATGAGTGGAGTTACATTTCAGGTTTTCATTTCATAAAACCCAAAAAGCAGAGTTGCTCACCGTAGTGCACTGATACACAACGGTGAGCAAATTTCATCAGAACAAGGTTTGCTCCGTGATTTCAGTGGTCAGTGCAGACAGCGCCTTTTCAACCATCTTCCGGCGCATGGCTTTCTCATCTGCTGGTGCCAGTGTTGGGTCACCGAGGGGGTGAGGAATGGCCTTGGCCTTGACGATCCGGTTGGCGCCTACGGTCTGGGAAATTGGCGTCACTGTCGCGATATGGACGACAGGCATGACCTTCTCAATCTGCTTGACGATCGTTGCACCGCAACGCGTACAGGTGCCTCAGGTGGACGTCAGGATGGCGGCGGTCACCCCGGCCTTCTGCAGTAGCATGGCGATATCCCGCCCGAAACCTTCCGAGTTGGAGGCCGGTATACCGGTACCGACGGTGACAAATATCTTATAAATTATTTCCAGGTATCCAGTCTCAAAAACACAAGAGGCCTGGTGTTGCCTATCCTGGAGAAGTTAGGGTTGCTTATCTCCCCAATAATTTAGAGGGCCGAAAAGTAGCCCGAATGTTTCAAATTGCTTTTATGGAAAAGCGTACCTTTGCAGTGGGTGATTCAAGACAGCTGGGTACTCAAAATGTTGTAGTCTGGAATGATATTCACCATAAAACATCCCTTGATGAATATAATCAATATGGCTACCCAGATCCTGGTTATTTGCAAAGGGTGAAAGAGGAACTAGAGGCATTTAATATTGAAGTGCCTGCGCTTGATCCCAGTGATTTTCAATTGCTACGTACAGTGGATAATACCTGAATCCGCGAGTTCACAGCTAAGAAATCGGCCTGAAAACCCCAGAGCCCAAGTCTTTTCGTATAAAATCCCCTGAT
>NZ_BAABFL010000103.1:0-33747 GCF_039540975.1 Kistimonas scapharcae | reverse complement strand
TTTGCCTGAAGAGCACAGGGGACGCTCTCTTCATTCAATTTAGCCTTACTTCTTCAGATCGTTAAGCGGGAGTTAAGGAGTATTGTCACATCCAATCGCCATAGATCAATTGTTGTTAAATTTTATATCAAGCTAATGGCGCGCCCTGCTGACAGGCATATTTGTTGTGGATATCCAATACAAGCTGAATATTCACAGGTATCCCAGCCTCACCAAATGCAGCCAAAAAATGCGCACTCGCATAGTGGCTGGCTGTGATCTGGTAGGTGTGTAGCCAGAGGTCAAAGTCATGCCGCTGTTCGGGCTCAAGCCGCGGAAAGCGACTTTGTGGACGATCCATACCGATTCGCCATGGTTTGGGACTGAGGCGCGCCCGAAAGCTGGATTGAGTGTGGCAGAGCTTGCGGTAAAGAGGATCCACCTTGAGTGCTTTGAATAGCGTTTTGACTTCCGGTGCATCCGGCGTCATTTCTCGATTACTGATAATAAAACGAAGGCCTGCGTAGGTTTCGTAAACCAGGAAAACCAGAGAAGGATGTGCGTTATGATAGGCCTCAATCTTTTTTAGATAGTACTGTTTGTCTTTTAGAGGGATGCCGATGTATCGCAGCAGCCGTGCCATGGTGCCTGGCTTGTGGATATCAATGTCTCCAAAGACCACCCGATCCGTATTCAGGATAACCGCACCATAACTGTTGCGGGAGAGTATCGCGACAATCTCGTCATCGCGGTTCTTGATTTCAACTAACTGTTCTTCGCGAATATAGTCGTCAGTGTATTCGTATTCGGTCAGGGTATGTTTCTGTTGAAGGATGTTGGCCAGCAGTTCCGCCCGCTCTGTCGCATGACGTCGCGCTTCGGCATGACTCTCATTGGAAGCCCCCCAGCCAGTGACGGAGGCCGACTCACCATTTTTTCCATGAAGGGTTACGGTGTCTTTTTGCCAGTACTTTGCAAAGCGCATCACTATCCCTGCTGTTTTTCTCTATGTCCACAAAACAGCGTATAAGGTTGTTGACGATTTTGACAGCTTAAGGTGAATTATTGGCTGATTAAAAAATAGGCAGTTTTGTGCGGGGCAGATAAAACACGGGGTCTCGGCGGTCATCCCGAAAATAATCACACACTTTCCCACAGTTCATGTGCATGGAAAATTTGGCATGAAAAGGCTGAAGATAGATTGTGGATAGGCTGTCAGCGTTTTGTTGACAGATGGTTCTAGTAGGGAAGGTTGTTTTTTCTATTGGCTTTGAGATGCATTGTGTGTGCTTGTGGATGAAAAGGGTGCAGACACGGAGAAGTGAGCTGATGGATTTATACACAGAGTCATGTGGGTATTGGGGCTGATGCTGCGGATTTATGAAGACTTTGTTAGCAGAAGCACGACTGACTAGCCAGTTGGTTAAAAAACATACAGTAATAAAAAAACGTTATTTATCATACTATTAAGTATGTGTTGCAAAGGTGTTCCCGACGATAGCCACACGTTTATAAACAGAAACTGTGAACAGTAGGGCAGCACAGCAAAAGGGCTTGGAGGCTTGTGAATAAGTTGTAGGTAAGTTTTGGAAAGGCTCTGGACTGAAGTGCTTTTCAGGGATCGTGCTG
This sequence comes from Kistimonas scapharcae, assembly GCF_039540975.1. Lineage (NCBI taxonomy): Bacteria > Pseudomonadati > Pseudomonadota > Gammaproteobacteria > Oceanospirillales > Endozoicomonadaceae > Kistimonas > Kistimonas scapharcae. Next base: position 32,139 of record NZ_BAABFL010000103.1, on the reverse strand, counting down.
GGAGCTATGAACAGGCTGATGGACCAAACCTGCCTGTTCATAAAAGTCAGTCCTATAGCTTTGGGATAATCCTCAGGGAGCCAGACGGTCAATCTGCCAGTCACTGTTTTCCTGCAAGGTGTATTGAAAGCGGTCGTGCAGGCGGTTAGGTCGACCCTGCCAAAACTCAATGCTCGAGGGTACGACACGATAGCCGCCCCAGAACGATGGCACCGGCACTTTTCCCTTGCTGAATTTGCGCTTCATCTCGTCCAGTTTCAGTTCCAGAATCTGTCGATTAGTGATGACGGAGCTCTGGTTGGAGCACCAGGCACCCAGCTGGCTACCATGGGGGCGGCTCATAAAATATTTCAGGGTTTCCCCTTTGCTGATTTTTTCTGCCTGGCCCTTGATGATGACCTGCCGCTGCAGACCCAGCCAGAGGAATAGCAGGGCAACATGTGAATTCTCTTCGATCTCTTTGGCCTTGTTGCTTTCATAATTGGTGAAAAACACGAAGCCATTGTTATCAAAATACTTCAACAGGACTGTTCGTAGCGAGGGCGCGCCGGCGGCTGTCGCTGTGGCAATGCTCATGGCATTGGGTTCAGGAATCTCCGCTTCCTGAGCTTGATGGAACCAGAATTCAAACTGTGCAAACGGATTTGGATTGAGATCATCCCGGCTCAGTCCGCCGCGGGTGTATTCTTCACGTAATGCGCTGATATCCATGATGGGTCCTGTGACTGGCTGGTGATCGCCGGATTTACCGACTCAGGCAGTATGGCTGGTGCAATAGCCGCTATCTTATAGCGTAATGATTAGGATACCTACCTCTGGGGAGTGCCTGTGACGACATGGTTAAACTCGATAACATTGATCCTGCTGATCGCAGTGTTTTCTGGCTGTGCGGCGTTCAATGGTCAGGGTATAAGTAATGCCCATTGTCGCGGCATTTCTGCCCGGAGTGGTGATGTTTCGGTCTGTGTGACGGTGCCTGCAGGAGAGCCTACATCGATTGGATCAATGTTGGTAACAGTCAGTGAGGGCAAGGTGCAACAACAGCAGCTGCAGCTTGAACGTGATGGTACGCCGGAACGTATCTGGTTATTACCTGAAGCTGGCCATCAGCCGGTGATGGTTTTGATGACCCGTTCAGTCGGCAGTGGCAGTTATCCGGTACTGCAACGACTGGAACCGGTCTATGGCGGTTACGCCGAATCCGATATGGCAGCATTAACCCGTGAACAGATGCAGGGTTATATGGGACATGACCGCTTCAAAGTCTTTGATGGGCAGCTCTATCGCTATTTCCCGCGCTATCGAACAGGGGATACCAATGTGAACCCGACAGGTGGTGAGGCCTGTTACCGGTATGATTTTATCAGTGAGCACTGGTTTCAATGTCCTCCACACCAACAAAGCGGGAGAGGGGTTGAATGAGGTCTGTATGGATCGCTGTTACCGTCTGCTGTACGTGTTACCCGAAATGGCGACATGTGTAACAGGTCTGTGCATAATGAGGCAGATATGTCAGAGAGGGGTGTTTATATCTTATTGATTTATAAGTTAAATCTGTTTTTGGCACACCCCCTGCTATATGTCTGGCACAACAAGAAGAAGCAAAAATAATAATAAGAAGAATAAAAATAAAAAGATTGACCGCACCAATAAGAAAAACAACTGCGGACAAGTTGATTATTTTGCAGGATGCTTTTTTGTGATGCTGCCAGAAGCAGGAAGCCGGTGATTGCGAAGAAGGCTGTGTAAACAGTCCGGCAGGAACCGGAGCCAGGGAAGAAGAACAAGGTATTGTTCGCACATTCTTCAAAGTAATCCGCTTGTACACTATGAATTCTGACGGAGCCTTAGGGCTCCGTTCCTGTTTCTACCCTTGGATCTCCACACTCGCACGACAGAAGGATGGCGGATAGCGGCTATCCCTGTCTTGCCGTCAGCCAAAAGCCGCCTATGATCAGACCAAACAACGAACAAGGTGGTGGAATAATGCGTTGCCCGATCATCATTGACTGTGATCCTGGCCATGATGATGCCCTGGCGCTGTTACTGGCCGGTGCAAGTGAAGAGCTGGAGCTGCTGGGTGTCACGGTGGTGGCAGGAAACCAGACGATCGACAAGACTCTGTATAACGCCTTGCGGGTTTTAACGCTGGCAGGGCTGCGCCCACCGGTAGCAGCCGGTGCAGATACCTCTCTGAGTGGTTCGATTACCCCTTCAAATCTGATGGGAGAGACCGGACTGGATGGTGCGGTGTTGCCAGAGCCAGGATTCGAACCTGAAGACATGACGGCGGTCGAGTTGCTGGCGAAGCTGTTGCGTGAGTCTGAAACGCCGGTGACAGTGGTACCACTTGGTCCTTTAACCAATATTGCTGTTTTGCTCACAGGCTGGCCGGCGCTGCGCAGCAAGATCAGGCAGATTGTCCTGATGGGTGGTGGTACCTTCGGCAATATCACGCCTGCTGCGGAATTCAATATCCTGACTGATCCGGTCGCGGGTGATGTGGTGTTTCGCTCCGGCATTCCCATTGTCATGTTGGGGCTGGATGTGACCTACAAGGCGTTGATCTTTGATGAGGAAGTTGAGCAGATTCGCAATCTCGGGAATCCCGTCAGTATTGCCGTTGCTGAAATGATGGAATTTTACACCCGCCAGAGCGTACGCTGTGGTTACACGACAGAAGGTGCGCACCTCTATGACCCCTGCACCATTGCCTGGTTGCTGGATCCCACGCTGTTCAGTGGCAGGAAAGCGCATGTGACGGTGGAAACCAGTGGTGTACAGAGTCATGGCATGACGGTAGTGGACTTTGATGGTAAGCACTCAGACGGTCGCTGCAATGCCGAGATTATTATGGATATTGAACGTGAGCGTTTTATCAAACTGCTGATGGAGCGTTTAGCCCGTTATTGAGTGCAGCAAGTGTTACCTGTGACGAGGATGTTACGCAGGTCTTTTGCTAACGGTAACGAACTGTGATCGGTTTAACGGTTTGCCATTTTGTAAGGATTTTGTAAGCTTATGAAAATAAAACATTTTTCAAAACTGGCACAGTAACTGTAATAGGACAGGCACAATAAAAATAATAAGCACGACCGGCCGCAAACAAAAAGAAAAAGGGGCCACCGCCCGTCTTAACAACAATAACAGGGCAGGCAAGCTGATTACTTTGCAGGATGATGTCTTGTGGTTCTGCAAGCAAATGGAATCGGGGTCGCGGAGAAGAAGGCTGATTGATCAGCACGGCGCAAACCGGTGCAGGGAAGACAGAAAGCTATTGACTACATTGTGGATGCAAAGTAATCCGTTTGTCACATACTCCTCGACGGGGCCTTTAAGGCCCCGTTTCTTATTGTTACAGCATATCTTTCAGGCGATACCACAACATACCCAGTGCCAGCAGTGGTGACCGGAAGGTCTTGCCGCCGGGGAAGGTCATGTGGCGAATTTTGGCGTAGGCGTCAAACCGCTGCGCCTGGCCGGAAATGGCTTCCGCCAGCACCCGTGCTGCCGTATGGGTGGCATTCACACCATGACCTGAATACGCCTGAGCATAATAGATATTGGGTTCCAGTCGGCCGATCTGTGGCATCCGGTTGGCGCCGATGCCGATCATTCCACCCCACTGGTAATCAATCTTGGCATCCTTGAGTTGCGGGAAAACCCTTAGCATCTTGGGTCGCATGGATTCGACGATGTCTTTGGGGTCACGCCCAGAGTAGTTGCACATGCCGCCAAACAACAGCCGTTTGTCAGCGGAGAGCCGGAAGTAATCCAGGGCAACGTTCATGTCGCATATGGCGTAGTCGCTGGGGATCAGTGAGTTATACACAGAGGGTTCCAGCGATTCGGTGGCAATGATGTAGCTGCCCGCAGGCAGGACCTTGCCACCAATACTGGGTTCCAGGTCGCCCATGTAGGCATTGCCGCCCAGAATCAGGAAGTCGGCTGTTACTGAACCTCTGTCGGTGAATACCTTGGGTTTGTCGCCTTTCTGAATCTTGTTGACCTTGGAGTATTCGAACAGGCGGGCGCCGTGTTTGGCGGCGGCTTCGGCTTCTCCAATGCACAGGTTGAGCGGATGAAGATGGCCACTGCCCATATCCACCATCCCGCCAATATAGCGGTCGGTGCCGACGATATCGCGAACCTGTTCTTGGCTGATCATTTTCAGGTCATGGGGATATTCACGGGACTGCATCCACTCATAATCTTCTTTCAGCTCGCGCAGATGGCGCGGCTTCATGGCTGCATCGAAGTACCCCATCTTCAGATCACACTGGATGTCGTACTTGGCGATGCGTTTTCGTACCAGGTCAACGGCTTCCAGGCCCATCGTGTGGATTGCTTCGACACCGTCCTGTCCAATCTGGTTGCGGAACTGGTCAGGATTGTCACCAATTCCCCGAATCAGCTGGCCGCCGTTACGGCCGGATGCGCCCCAGCCGATCTTGCGGGCTTCCAGCAGGACAACATTAAAGCCGCGCTCGGTCAGCTCCAGCGCCGACGCAACACCGCTGAAACCACCGCCGACGATGCAGATATCGGTGGTGATATGTTCATCAAGCACCGGATAGTCAGTCTGTGTATTGACGGTCGCCGCATAGTACGAGTCGGCATGCCGGTCACTGTGAACCGGCCTGCGCGTGCGCTTATGGGTGACGATATCCACAGTGATCGGTGCTTCCCGGACACTGGTCTCCGTCATGTCACTCTCCCTCTCTTGTTATTATTCTTGTCAGGATCAGCCCAGTGAAATCCAGGTCGCCTTGAGTTCGGTGTACTTGTCGAAGGCGTGCAGGGATTTGTCGCGGCCATTGCCGGACTGCTTGTAGCCGCCAAACGGTGCCGTCATGTCACCGCCGTCATAGTGGTTGACCCAGACGGAACCGGCCCGCAGGCGCTTGGCGACACGGTGTGCTTTGCCGATATCCTGACTCCAGACCGCTGCCGCCAGTCCGTAATCCGTATCGTTGGCGATGCTGACCGCTTCTTCTTCGCCATTGAAGGTAATGACCGAAAGAACGGAACCGAAAATCTCTTCCTGGGCGATGCGCATCTTATTGCTGACGCCAGTAAAGACCGTTGGCTGAACATAGTAACCGCCGGTTTCTGACAGCGTTTGAGTGCCGCCTGTTTGAAGCAATGCGCCGTCTTGTTTTCCGGCTTCGATGTAATTTAGTACGGTCTGTAGTTGCTGCTGGTCAACAATTGCGCCGACATTGGTTGCCGGATCCAGTGGATGGCCGGGTTTCCACTGCTGCAGTTCTTCAATCACCATGGCAACAAATTCATCGTGAATGTTTTCTTCAACCAGCAGGCGGGAACCTGCGGTACAGACTTCCCCCTGGTTGAAGCAGATAGCGCCGGCAGCCGCACTGGCGGCCGCGCGGAGGTCAGGGGCATCGGCGAACACAATGTTCGGGCTCTTGCCACCGGCTTCCAGCCAGATCCGTTTCATGTTGGATTCACCGGCGTAAACCATCAGCTGCTTGGCCGTACGGGTGGAGCCGGTGAACACCAGCGTATCCACATCGTTGTGCAGCGCGAGTGCTTTACCGGCGGTATGGCCAAAACCTGGCAGTACATTGAGAACACCTTTTGGCAGGCCGGCTTCGATCGCCAGTTCTGCAATGCGGATTGCGGTTAACGGTGACTTCTCGGAGGGCTTCAGCACCACACTGTTACCAGTCGCCAGAGCAGGCCCGAGTTTCCAGCAGGCCATGAGCAGGGGGAAGTTCCAGGGGACGATGGCACCGACTACACCGATCGGCTCACGGGTAATCATGCCGATTTCATTCTCGGGTGTCGGAGCGATCTCGTCGTAAACCTTGTCGATGGCTTCTCCGCTCCAGCTCAGGCTGCGGGCAGCGGCGGGGATATCCACAGACAGGCTGTCACTGATGGGTTTACCCATATCGAGGGTTTCCAGCAGCGCCAGTTCTTCTTTGTGCTCCAGCAACAGACCGGCCAGTTTGATCATGACCTGCTTGCGAGCCGCCGGTGCCATGCGTGACCAGCAGCCGGCTTCAAACGTCGCGCGGGCATTGGCAACGGCCTGGTCTACATCGGCCTGATCGCAGCTGACGACCTGGGCCAGTACCCGGTTGTCGATGGGAGAGCGACATTCGAAGGTGTCGCCGGAGGCCGCATCGGTATATTCACCGTTAATAAAGGCACGGCCGTTGATGGTCAGTTCAGCCGCCATGGTTTCCCACTGTTCGCGGCTGTTGGGGAGTTCTGTCATGAATTACCACCTGGTTTGTGTATTTGTTGTCATTATGGGTTCGACACAGTCGCCTGTCAGGGGTTCAGCGTTTGGCAGGCTGCGCAGTATTTTGAACATGCGCCTTACTGTTGTGGCATTGCCATGACTCTACTATTGCTATCACGATTTATGCAATATTTTTGACAAAAATAAACAAATAGAGGGAAAAGAGTGCAATTTAGTGTTTGATATATTTTACATATCTCTGCTAAATTTCATTGTGAAGGCGGCAGTCGCTGATAAAAATACCTGACAGTCAGTGTGGATGGATGTGATGTGCAGCCTGCTGACAACGACACTGATACGAATAACAAGAGCCAGGCAGCCCTGATCCCCCGCAGGCTGTCTGGACAGAATAACAACAGGGAGTCATTTCCATGAGTTTCAGTTCTGATGCCGGCAAGTCCGGGCTGGACGCTTTCTGGATGCCATTCACCGCCAATCGCCAGTTCAAGGCGGAGCCCCGAATGCTCACGAGTGCGGAAGGCATGTATTACACCAATGACAAGGGTGAAAAAGTGCTGGACGGCACCGCCGGTCTCTGGTGTGTGAATGCGGGTCATGGTCGCCGTGAGATTTCCGAAGCGGTGGCCCGTCAGGTGGCACAGCTCGATTATGCGCCGCCTTTCCAGATGGGACATCCCCTGGCCTTTGAATTTGCTGAGCGTCTGACTGAGCACACACCGGGTAACCTGAATCATGTCTTTTTCACCAATTCAGGCTCAGAGTCTGTAGAGACGGCACTGAAAATTGCGATTGCCTATCATCGTGCGCGCGGCGAAGGAACCCGCCAGCGACTGATTGGCCGTGAGAAGGGTTACCACGGTGTGAACTTCGGCGGCATATCTGTCGGTGGTATTCCCAATAACCGGAAGGTGTATGGCTCCCTGCTCAATGGTGTGGATCATCTGCCTCATACCCTGAACATCAAGCTGAATGCCTTCACCAAAGGCTTGCCGGAGAATGGCATTGAACTGGCGGATGAACTGGAAAAAATCGTCGCTCTCCACGATGCCTCCAATATTGCCGCTGTCATTGTTGAGCCGATGTCAGGCTCGGGTGGTGTCATCATGCCGCCGAAAGGCTATCTGCGTCGTCTGCGGGAGATTACCCGCAGGCACGGCATTCTGCTGATCTTTGACGAAGTGATTACCGGTTTCGGTCGGGTGGGCGAAGCGTTTGCCTCTACCCGCTGGGATGTGGTGCCGGATATTATCACCACCGCCAAAGGTCTTACCAACGGCGCCATCCCCATGGGCGCGGTTTTCGTCAGCGACGAAATACACGATACCTTCATGCAAGGCCCGGAAAACATGATCGAGCTGTTCCATGGCTATACTTACTCCGGCCATCCGGTGGGCGCTGCGGCAGGTCTGGCGACACTGGATATCTATGAGCGGGATGGTCTGTTCCAGCGCACCATTGAAATGGAAAGTTATTTTGAGGAAGCCGTTCACAGTTTGAAGGGGCTGCCTAATGTCATTGATATCCGTAACACCGGGCTGGTGGCCGCCGTTGAGCTGGCAGCCCGTGACGGTAAGCCGGGCGCACGAGGCTATGAAGTCTTCAAAAATGCGTACGAGCATGGTGTCATGGTACGGTGCACCATGGATATTCTGGCCATGTCGCCGCCTCTGATCATAGAGAAGCCGCATATTGACCAGCTGGTGGGTACGCTTGAAAACGCCATCCGAGCAACAGAATAACGATTACAGAAAGCAGGATAGAGAAGTTATGCAGAACCACACCCATTTCATTAACGGGCTGCGAACGGAAGGCAGTGAGCGTTCCCAGCCGGTATTCAACCCGGCGACCGGCGAGCAGACCGGCGTTGTTGCACTGGCCAGCGCCGCAGAAACCGAGAAGGCTATTGCTGTGGCCAAGGCGGCTTTCCCGGCATGGAAAGAAACGACTCCGCTGAACCGGGCGCGGGTCATGTTCCGTTTTAAGAAATTGGTTGAAAAACATCGCGATGAATTGGCCGGCCTGATTACGTCCGAGCATGGCAAGGTGTATGAAGATGCCTGTGGCGAGCTGGTGCGCGGCCTGGAAGTCGTTGAATTTGCCTGTGGCATACCACACTTGCTGAAAGGTGAGCACACCGAGAACGTCGGTACGGCGGTGGACGCTTGGTCCGTCAACCAGCCACTGGGTGTCGTTGCCGGTATTACACCATTTAACTTCCCGGCGATGGTACCGATGTGGATGTTCCCGATCGCTATCGCCTGCGGTAACACCTTTGTACTGAAGCCTTCTGAAAAAGACCCTTCTTTGCCTATGCGTTTGGCGGAGTTGTTGAAAGAAGCTGGCTTGCCTGATGGCGTTTTCAATGTCGTGAATGGTGACAAGGAATCGGTTGATGTCCTGCTGACCCACCCAGATGTACAGGCTGTGAGCTTCGTGGGTTCTACGCCGATTGCCGAATATATCTATACGACAGCTTCCGCTCATGGAAAGCGGGTTCAGGCATTGGGTGGCGCCAAGAACCATATGGTGGTGATGCCCGATGCTGATCTGGATCAGGCCGTCAATGCCCTGATGGGGGCTGCCTACGGCTCAGCCGGTGAACGTTGTATGGCGATTTCTGTTGCCGTTGCTGTTGGCGATGTCGCCGACAAGCTGATTGAAAAGCTGACGCCGAAAGTCGCAGAGCTCAAGATCGGCAATGGCAAGGAAAAAGGTCTGGAGATGGGGCCGCTGATCAGCCGTGAGCATCTGGCCAAGGTCAAGGGCTATGTGAATAAAGGTGTTGAAGAAGGCGCGACACTGGTTGTTGATGGACGTGATCTGAAAGTGCCGGGTTGTGAAAACGGTTATTTCATCGGTGGCTGCCTGTTCGATAACGTCACGGCAGATATGACGATCTACCAGGAAGAAATTTTTGGACCGGTACTGTGTGTTGTCCGGGTGCCGGATTACAAGACAGCAGTCGAGCTGATCAATGCCCATGAATACGGCAATGGTACGGCAATTTTCACTCGCGATGGTGATTGTGCCCGCCAGTATGCTAATGAGATCCAGGTGGGTATGGTCGGTATCAATGTCCCGATTCCGGTGCCCATGGCATTCCATAGCTTTGGTGGTTGGAAGCGCTCACTGTTTGGTCCGCTGCATATGCATGGTCCGGATGGTGTGCGGTTCTATAGCCGTCGCAAGGCGATCACGTCGCGCTGGCCGACCGGCATTCGCAGTGGTGCAGAGTTTGTGATGCCCACAATGAAGTGATGTCATTGTAAACCCGATGAGGAAGTCTGCTGTCTTCCTTATTGGGTCATCCTCTTTCACGGCTCGTGGCTGAACGACGAGGAGGATATTCGCAACAAGATCACTTGAAGCCGCACGAGCAAAGACTTTGTAGATTTCAGATTACAATGTACACATGTTCAGTAAATTAAGGTGATTTTATACTTTTGATGTCATAATCATTCAATGATCTGACTGCAAACCCAATCTAGTTTTATTGATAATTTGGGGATTGGAGGCAAAATTGTTTCTTTTCGATGTTTGATTTTTAGCGTCAGGTTGGTCAAGTCAGATGGCGTCCAGACGGTTGAATGACTTTTTCCGGGTAGAGGTATCGCTTCATTGTTTAATTGAACAGTTAAGAGAGAATCATTTTTGTAGGGGATGTTTCTGATATAGCGTAACAGGAGCTTTCTATAGATTTTTGTATCCGGTCTTAATAATTTGAGAGCGTCAGAGGTAATCTTTTTTTTCCTGATGAAGCCTTCTCTGATAAGAGCATAGTTTGCTAGTGGCGCTGTCCACTTTTTTCTTGTATGTGTTAGTGCTTTTGTTGTCATTTCTTCCCAGTAGGGTGTTTTTATTTTTTTATCGTTAAGGTAGGTAGATAAATTTGGGATGTTTTTTTTAACTTCTTTACGCGTTAATCGAACAACTCGTTTAAATGGGAATAGGAAGTTTTTGTCGTAATGGTAGAAGAGTTCTCTTTTCTTTTTTATTTTTTGTGTCGATTCTAGATAAATGACCCCTTTTTTTTTGTTGGTGACAAGCTTTGTGTTGGCAAATGCAAAATTATTGGCGGGGTCATTAACAAGGCTTGCAACACCTCTCCCTTCTATATCTTTACGTAGACCCTTAATGACTTTGGTGCCGTTTGATAAGCTCCCATCCAGCGTTTTAAGATGAGAGCGTAAGTTTCTATTTTTTAGCCATGCTTTTCTTTCTTGTGTGCCAAGCGTCACTATTGGTCCGTCATAAGTGGAGAGGAGTTTAAAGGCTTGTAATTTTTTTTTTGTATGCACGCCAAGATTCGCGTCACGGATTGTTGATTTTTTTACTACAACCTCCCGTGGATTCTTGCTGTGAAAGGTGCTTGCAGGCAGATTTTGTTTGGTTTCCAGAACACAATTTTCGTCACCAGATTCTTTCAGCTTTTTCAGTTGGCTTCTGGTGGGTTTGTAATCTGCATAATTGAAGGGAGTGATAGTCATATTTCTGAATAACTAATCAATTGATGGTAAGTGTTGATTAGACCACCTAATTGGAAATAGTATGTTGTACGGTTGATAATTGTTGTGCTGGCTGACGCGATTGTAAGTATTGGTAGCTTCAAGTGGTTTAGACTTGCTCTATAGCTTAATTGAACAGGCGATTACATGTCAGATATGCTGGCAAGAACCGAGGCAAATGCCAGCACAGCATCGAAACTATCAATACAGAATTCGGCAGCGTATAGTGCCGTTAACTTCCTGGACTTTCTCAAGTGCCAGCTGGCTCTGATCAGCCTCAACGTCAATGACAACATAACCAACGTCTTCGCAGGTCTGAAGGTACTGGCCGCTGATATTGATATTGTTGTCAGAGAAGATGTTGTTGATAGCTGACAGGACGCCAGGCACATTCTTGTGAATATGTAGAATCCGGTGCTTTCCGGGGTGTGCGGGGAGGGCGACTTCCGGGAAATTCACAGACGACAGAGAGGTGCCGTTGTCGCTGTATTTCGCCAGTTTCTCCGCGACTTCTTTACCAATGTTTTCCTGCGCTTCCAGGGTGCTGCCGCCGACGTGAGGCGTCAGGATGACATTGTCGAATTCCCGTAGCGGAGAGACAAATTCCTCGTCGTTTGAGTGGGGTTCTACCGGGAATACGTCGATAGCCGCTCCCAGCAGTTTTTGGCTTTGCAACGCTGAAACCAGGGCGTCAATCGCTACTACCGTACCGCGGGAGGCATTAATCAGAATGGCACCGTCTTTCATGGCTGCTAGCTCTGTTGTGCCAATCATTTCCTGGGTTGCCTTGGTTTCGGGCACATGCAATGTGACGATATCTGCCATGCCGAGTAGTTCGTCGAGGTCATGAATCTGGGTGGCGTTACCCAATGGCAGGCGGGTAACGACATCATAGAAGTAAACTTCCATACCCAGGGATTCCGCCAGCACACTCAGCTGGCTGCCGATATTGCCATAGCCGACAATGCCCAGCTTTTTACCGCGAATCTCATAGGAGTCTTTCGCACTCTTTCTCCATATACCGCGATGTGCCAGGGCGCTTTTCTCAGGAACGCCACGCAGCAGCAGGATGGCTTCTGCCAGTACCAGCTCGGCAACAGAGCGTGTATTGGAATAGGGGGCATTGAAGACGGCAACACCACGACGGGTCGCTGCCTGCAGCTCGACCTGATTGGTGCCGATGCAGAAACAGCCGACGGCAATCAGCTTTTCGGCATGGGCAAAGATCTCTTCCGTAAGCTGGGTGCGGGAGCGAATGCCAATGAAGTGCGCTTCACGCACCCGCTCTTTCAGCTCATTATCCGGCAATGAGGTCGAGAGATAGTCTATGTTGGTATAGCCTTGGGCTTTCAGCGTGTCGACAGCTGACGGGTGAACGCCCTCAAGTAGCAGAAAACGAATCTTGCTCTTGTCCAGTGATGTTGTGGCCATGCTCGCTTATCTCGACTTCATTCTTGGTGTTTTATCATGCCCGGCAGTGTTCCGGCGGGCGCCTGATGATAACATAGCCTGCCAGAAGAACGGACAACCCTGTTCAATGAAATTTGTTCAGGTCAATAATGAAAAATACGTGAAAATGGGAAAAATTCCGTGAATACGGGGGATAGTGCATGACCCGCGAGCAGTTTCCGCAGAACGCCCTTTCACCGGAAGACCGCGCCGAACTCGTGGCGCAGCTGACCGCGTGTGTGGCGCCCGCAAGAGTTCTCACCGATGATGATGCCCTGCAGACTTGGGGACGGGACTGGACCCGTTTCCATGATCCGGCGCCCCTGGCCATTGTCTTCCCGAAGGCTGTCGAACAGGTTCAGGCTGTCGTCCGCTTTGCCCGTGAACATACTGTTGGACTGGTGCCGTCTGGAGGCCGAACCGGCCTGAGTGCTGGTGCCGTCGCTGTTCGTGGTGAAATTGTGGTGTCGTTTGATCATATGAATACGATCAGCGACTTCAATGCGGTGGATCGAACCGTGGTCTGTGGTCCTGGTGTAGTGACGGAACAATTACAGCAGTTTGCTGAAGATCAGGGGCTGTATTACCCTGTGGATTTTGCTTCCAGTGGTTCCAGTCATGTCGGCGGCAATATCGCGACCAATGCCGGCGGTATTAAAGTCATTCGCTATGGCATGACCCGCGACTGGGTGGCCGGCCTGAAAGTGGTGACGGGCACCGGAGAGTTACTGGAATTCAATAAGGGGCTGCTCAAAAACAATACCGGCTATGACCTCCAGCAGCTGTTTATTGGTGGTGAAGGTACACTGGGCTTTATTGTTGAGGCGACCATGCGCCTGACCCGTCCGCCCAGGGATCTGACCGTTTTGCTGTTAGGCGTGCCCGAGATGGACGACGTTATGAAGGTATTGGATACCTTCCAGAACAGCATTGATTTGACGGCCTTTGAATTCTTTTCAGAAAAAGCACTGGCGAAAGTTGTGGAACATGCCGGTGTTCAGCGTCCCTTTGAAACTGAAACCGCGTTTTATGCCATGCTGGAATTTGAATGCCTGAATGAGTCCATTGCTGATCAGGCGATGCAGCTCTTTGAACAGTGTGTGGAAAACGGTTGGGTCATTGATGGGGTGATGAGTCAGAACCAGGCCCAGCTGGCCAACCTCTGGCGCTGCCGGGAGGATATCAGCGAAACCATTTCCCGTTGGACACCTTACAAGAATGATATTTCGGTGGTGGTGTCGAAGGTGCCTGCGTTCCTTACTGAGATTGATACGGTGGTGTCACGGGAGTATCCGGATTTTGAGATTATCTGGTTCGGCCACATTGGCGACGGTAACCTGCATCTGAATATTCTCAAGCCGGAGACACTGCCAAGGGAAGAGTTTCTGTCACGCTGCAACAAGGTCAGCCGTTGGGTGTTTGAAATCGTGCAGCAGTATGGTGGCTCGGTTTCTGCCGAACATGGCGTAGGATTGCTGAAAAAGGATTATCTGACCTATACCCGGTCAATCGCAGAGATTGAATTGATGAAAGGGGTTAAAAAAGTGTTTGACCCTGACGGGGTCATGAACCCAGGTAAGATATTTGACCTGTAACTTGGTAGAGGCGCCGGCTGTTCAGGTGAACAGTCCGGCGGTTGGGGTCAGATACCGATACTGTTCAGGGTATTCATTATCTGTCGTATGGTTTGGGCGATGGTAGGGTGCTCCTCAGCGAATTCAATGGCTTCCTTTTCCAGCCGGTCATTGAAGGTTTCCACGGGAACTTTTCCTTCGGCCCTGGCCAGTGCGATTTCGAGTTCATCGGTTATCTGTCGCAGACTGGCAGCCGTGCACTCATCGACTGGTTGACCATCCAGCAGGTCATGAAGATCCTGAATGTGGGCATTGAGTTTGTCATTCATAATTTTCTCTCCACCGACTGTTCCATCTTAGACCAGCGCGAGAGAGGATGAAATGGCAAAATGCAAACGACAAACATGCCTGCGTAATCGCATTTAACCATCACTGATAACAACAGGAATGCCATGCGTTATACCAGCCATACCATCGAAGGGGAGTCAGCGACGTTTCCGGTTGGAAAGGTCGTCTGTGTCGGTCGTAATTATGCAGAGCATGCCCGTGAGCTGAACAACCCCGTGCCGACTGAGCCCCTGCTGTTCATGAAACCGGCAACGTCACTTGTACCCTTTTCAGACGCTGTTCGTTTACCCGAACAGCGTGGCAGTGTGCATTATGAAACGGAGATTGCGATCCTCATCGGCCGTGAAATCAGTCATGTCCCCCCTGAAGAATCGATCACTGCCATTGCCGGTGTCGGGTTGGCACTGGATCTGACCTTGCGTGAACTTCAGGGGCGTCTGAAGGAAAAAGGGCATCCGTGGGAGATCGCCAAGGGGTTTGATGGTGCATGTCCTTTGTCGTCTTTTGTCTGTGCGGAGCGTATCGGACGGTGGGACGACATTGATTTCCAGTTATCCATTGATGGTGAAATACGTCAGCATGGGAACAGCATTGAAATGCTGATGCCGATTCTGCCGCTGATCAGTTATATCAGTGAGCATTTCACCCTTTGTCCCGGTGACGTAGTGCTTACAGGAACCCCGGCAGGCGTCGGTGAACTGGCCAGTGGCATGACACTTAAGGCTGAAATCAATGGCCTGATGGCGGTAGAATCAAGCGTGCTTTAAAGAACAACTGGCAGGCGGGCTTGGTGGTATGATCAGGAGCGACCAACCCGGCCAACCCGGTTGGCAGTCGATAACAAACGTGTCCACACAATAACTCTTTAGAATCGGTTGTACTGGGGAGTGAACCATGCGCATTCTTGCACTGGCTTTCTGTTTTTTTATTTCCGGCGTTCAGGCCGCGCAATACCATCTTGTTACCGAAAACTTTCCACCGCTGAACATGACCAATAATGGCAGTGAGTATGCCCGTAACCAGCGGGTGACAGGCATTGCCACGGATATTGTTCGAACCCTGTTTGATACCATGGACCTGGAGTACCGGGTCACACTTTATCCGGACTGGGACCGGGCGTTTAACCAGGCCCTGGATGATGAAAACGTGGGTGTTTATTCCACCTTCAGAACATCGGAGCGTGAAGAGCGCTTCCGTTGGGTCGGGCCGCTGTTTGACGAAGAGTGGATTATCCTGGCGCCGGCAGACAGTGACGTTAGCCTGGAAAGTATCCACGATCTCAAGAAATACCGGGTTGGCAGTTATGAGGCTGATGCCATCAGCGATTATCTCAAGGAGAAGGGCGTGCCTCTGGTGACTACCCGCGGTGATGTCCTCAATGCCATGAATATGCGTTTGGGAAAAATTGACCTCTGGGCAACCAGTTCACTTTCGGGTCCGTTTATCGCTGAACGTTACAATATGGACGTTAAGCGACTGCTGACATTCAATACCAGCCAACTCTGGCTGGCGATGAACAAAAACGCTAATCCCGAACTGATCAAGGCACTGAATGCGGAACTGGGCTCACTAAAAAAAAATGGCCAGCTGGAAACCATTCTGAGTCAGTACATAAACGAATAACCTGACAGACGGCCTGAGTCTTCAGGCCGTCATATTGTTCACTGCAACTGATCAAGCAAGCTCAGGAAAAACGCATATTCCAGTGCGAGTTCTTTTTGCTGCTGGTAACGTCCGGATGCGCCACCATGGCCAGCTTCCATGTTGGTATAGAACAACAGTTTATTGTCGTCTGTTTTGTATTCTCGCAGTTTTGCCACCCATTTAGCCGGCTCAAAGTACTGTACCTGTGAGTCGTGCAGACCTGTGGTAACCAGCATATTGGGATAATCCTGGCGTTGTACATTGTCGTAAGGTGAGTAAGACAGCATGTAATCGTAGTCTGTTTTGTTGTTGGGGTTCCCCCACTCGTCATACTCATTGGTGGTCAGTGGCAGGCTTTCATCCAGCATGGTCGTTACCACATCGACAAAAGGCACATCAGCGTTGATACCCAGGTAGAGTTCCGGCGCCATATTCACGACCGCCCCCATCAACAGGCCGCCGGCACTTCCACCTGATGCAAACACTTTGTTTTTGTCAGCGTAGCCTTCCGCGGCGAGCGCACGGGTCACATCAATAAAATCGGTAAAGCTGTTACGTTTCTGCTGCTGTCGACCGGCTTCATACCAGGGGCGTCCCAGTATCTGACCGCCGCGAATATGGGCAATGGCATAAACGAAACCACGATCCAGCAGGGAGAGCCGGTTAGCGGAGAAGTACGGCTCAATGGTGTAACCATAAGCACCATAGCCGTATTGATAGAGTGGATTGGTGCCGTCTTTACTAAACCGGTCAGTACGCCATACCAGTGACACGGGAATCTCTGTGCCGTCTGTTGCAGTGACGAATAGGCGTTCACTGGCGTAATTCGATGGGGTGAATCCACCGGGAACCTCTTTCTGTTTCAGTTGTTCCCGTTCACCGGTGAAAAGGTCGTACTCATAAATCGTATCCGGTGTTGTCATTGAGCTGTACCAGATACGGACGCGTGGTGCATCCACAGACGGGTTGGCAGAAAAGTGGGCGACGAAGACCGGATCATCAAACGACAATTGATGCTCTTTGCCGGTACTCAGTTGAATGACACGAATGCGCGGGATACCGTTTTCCTTTTCATTGAGCACCAGTGCATCTTTAAACAGCAGGTAGTCTTCGAGATACACATTGTCCCGATGGGGAATAACTTCCTGCCAGGCGGATTTGTCGGCACTCTGCGCTTTTTTCACCTTCATCAGGCGAAAGTTGGTGGCCTGCCAGTTGGTGCGGATGTAATACCAGTCATCCAGTTTGGCAATGTCGTATTCATGGTTAGCCTCACGGGGGAGGAACGCCGTAAAGTTGCCTTCTGGTGTTGTTGCATCCAGCAGTGAGACAGCACATTGTGTGGTGCTGTCATGGTTGATCAAAAGAGTGGAGTCATCGCGGGTGCGGTCAATGCCGGTATAGAAGCTTTTATCCTGTTCTTCGTAAACCAGAACATCCTCTTTCTGTTCCGTACCCAGTGTATGCCGGAATACCTGGTAACCCAGCAGTGTTTGCGGATCCTGACGGATATAAAACACGGTGCGGTTGTCGGCTGCCCATACAACGTCACCTGTCGTTTGCTCAAGACGGTCCGTTAACAGCTCACCGGTCAGCAGGTTTTTAAAATATACGGTGTAAATACGACGACCTACTGTATCTTCGCTCCATGCCAGTAACTGGTTGTTCAGGCTGACATCCATATTACCGATACTGAAAAACTCGTGCCCTTCGGCCAGTTTATTGCCGTCCAGCAGGACCTCTTCGGGATTATCGAGGGTTTCCGCTTTGCGGGCATGCACCGGGTATTCATCATCGCCACTGTAACGGGTGTAGTACCAGTAACCGTTGTCCAGCACCGGTACGGTGGAGTCGTCTTTCTTGATGCGGCCTATCAGTTCCTGATAGAGCGATTCCCTGAGCGGTGCATAAGGCGCCATGACCGCATCGGTATAGTCATTTTCAGCTTTCAGCCAGGACAGTATTTCAGGATCTTCACGGCTGTCGTCGCGCAGCCAGTAGTAATCATCAATCCGCTGGTGGCCATGGTGTTCCAGCGTCCTGGGTTGCTTTTTGACAAAGGGTGGTTTGATCATTTCTAGCGCCTGGTCATTCAACAATTCAGTGCCGTTGTCGTGTGCGTCGCTGATACCAGTGAGCCATTAAACGGACATCAAGTACTGCAATATTCGTTTCATTGAGTAAGATAACGCAAGAATAATCACTCAATAGTGGCAGTGGGCATGATGAAAAGAATAAAAAGCGCCTTGTTACTGTTATCTGTATTGGATCGGATTCGATCCTCCTTACGGGTAAAAAACACGATTTTGCCAGATTCTGGCATCCACTCTTCCAAAAGAAGCATCATTCAATATGCTGTTACGGCGTTCGGGTTGCTGCTATCTGCGATGATGCATAGTGCTGTTAAAAGCGATATTAACGACAACAGTATCGCAGCGATTGTCGGTGGCGAGGCGATTACCACAGAGGCGTTGGAGGTTTTTTACCAGCAGGCGGCTCCCGATGACTTTCGTACAACACGGGAAAGTGTTCTACGGGATTTGATCACTAACAGACTGCTCGCCCACTGGCGTGAGCAGAGTGGATTAGCACCGACTGATAATCCTGTCGGCTTTTCCACTGATGTGGCTGTTGCTGATCAATTGAATGGTTTGATTCGCTTGTACTGGCGGAAACCATTGGAAAACTGGCTCAGTGAGCAAGCCGGTGGCATGGATGGCTTTGTTCAGAAAACTTCTATTCCTGCACCAGACCGGCTGGCTGATTTACTCAGAAATAAAGGTCAGATGTCTTTTACTGCGACAGAACAGCAGCAGCTTCTTTTCAGTCAAACTGTTCTCTTAACGTATCGGTTGCCCGGAGGTAAAACGGAAACGATTACGTTGCGTGATATATATGATCGTCAGAATGTACAGGGACGTATCCAGCTGAGTCGGGCAACACCTGCGTATTTGGCCGGACAGGTTGAGCAGCTGCTGGGACACAGGGTCGTGGAATACTGGGCGCGGGAACATTCAGGTCTGACGTCGGCAGATATCCGGTCGATGAAAAGGGTGCTTATCGACCGTCGAGAGCGTGAGACCGTTCTTAAAAGTCTCGGGTTGTTTAATGTCATGCACAGCAGTAATCCGGTGCTTCGCCAGCTCGCGGATGCTGTGACCCGTGAGGAAGTGGCAGATTATTACCGTAATCAGAAAAAGCAGTTCAGCCGACTGGAAGCGGTTAAGGCGTTTCATCTTCAGATTGATAGCCAGAAAAAAGCGGACGACGTTTATTCACAATTGATCGATGGTTTGACGTTTCAAGAGGCCGTGAAGCTCTATTCTGTAGCGAATGACCATGGTGAGAAGGAGCTAGGAAGTCTGGGCTGGATAGCGAGGACTGAAAAGGCGCCAAACTGGCTGGAATCCATGGCATTTATGCAGAAAATCGGGATCCCTTCTCGCCCGGTTAAACGTCCGGCAATAACGGGAGAACCGGCGACCTGGGAAATCATTCTGGTGACTGAACAGAAGAAAGGCTATTACGCGGAAGACAGTGAAACGGTTCGATATCTTGCGTCGCGACAGATTGCGCTTGAAAAAGCCAGAACGCAGTTTGCACAGTTGAAGGAGCGGTTACGCAAGGAGGTGCCTGTGCGCATCAATCCTGACTATATCGGGGTATTTTGATGGCAGTTAACAAACGATGGGCTGCGGTTGTTTCAGGATGCATCGTGACGGTGGCTTTCGCTTTGTGGGTTTTCAGTGATGACCGGGCAAGCTCAATACGGGAAAAAATTCCCGCTGCCAGGGAAGAAGCTGTCAGTGCCTTGAAGGCAATCGATAAACGAGAAGTGTCGACAGAACAAGGCAGTATTGTTGAAAACGCTGAGGTGCCAATACCTGATGATCAGCAAATGGGCAGTGGTAACAAGTCGTTCGACTTTGATGCTAAGGCCATCCATTCATTCAGTCACTCAGTGACGCATGGAGACAACCGGGCACCATCGGTCGCAGAGTATCAGCCAAGAGTTTTGCCATCCGCGAATGAACTGAGTGATCCAGAACGCTATCAGCGCTATGAAGCCCGTCAGGAAGAGCAACTGAAACTGGCATTTGTCATTGCGGCAGAAGATAAAATCAAAACGATGGAAACAGCCATCGAGCGGGCCAAGGCGGAAGGTATGGATAAAGAACAGTTGGACGAAGGTATTCGTAAACTGGAAGGTATTCGTGCCATGAAACAACAGCTCGAACAGGAAATGGACATCGTAGAAGCCGGTAATAACCCATCACCCTGATCGGATGGGTTATTACCTTTAGGTTGGGTTCCTGTTTGCAGTGGCGTGTCAGATTATCTTTCGTGTACGACGATTATCGTCTATTGCTACAAACACGAAATTGCCTTCCGTAACCTTATGCTCCTCATCGGCCACGGGATTGCGTGTCCAGGCCTCAACCTGAACTTGAATGGAACTACGGCCGGTGTCTGAAACGATAGTGTAAAAACTCACCACATCACCCACTTCAATGGGGCGCATGAAAACCAGTTTATCGATGGCTACCGTTGCCACCCGGCCGTGTGCAACCTGCCGGGCGCTCATCTCAGCCGCGAGATCCATTTGCGAGACAACCCAGCCGCCGAAAATATCATTATCCGGGTTGGTGTCCCTTGGCATGGCCTGAACCCGAAGAGTCAGTTCCCCCTCAGGGTGTGGCAGGTGATCGGTTTTTAGCGTTTCCATACCTTTCTCCCTATTGGTAAACCTGTGATGGCAGCCAGGTGATAATGCCCGGCCAGATGGCCATCAAAGCCAGCAATAACAGCTGGATCACGATAAACGGCGCCACCCCTTTATAAATATCGGTGGTGGCGACACTGCCCGGCGCAACACCCCGCAGGTAGAACAGGGCAAACCCGAAGGGTGGCGTCAGGAAGGAGGTCTGCAGGTTCACAGCAATCATGATGCCAAGCCAGATGGGATCCAGCCCCATGGC
Organism: Kistimonas scapharcae; assembly: GCF_039540975.1. Classification (NCBI taxonomy): domain Bacteria; kingdom Pseudomonadati; phylum Pseudomonadota; class Gammaproteobacteria; order Oceanospirillales; family Endozoicomonadaceae; genus Kistimonas; species Kistimonas scapharcae. The sequence continues at coordinate 11,405 of NZ_BAABFL010000103.1, read as the reverse complement.
CAGCAATACCGGGCCGACGATAGGAACGACGACAAAGGTGATCTCAATAAAATCGAGTATGAAACCCAGCGCGAAGATGACCAGCATGACGATCAGGGTCGCGGTGAAGACACCACCGGGCATGTTCTCGAACAGTTCCTGGATGATTTCGTCACCGCCGAAGCCGCGGAATACCAGGGAGAACACCGATGCACCAATCAGGATCAAAAAGACCATGCAGGTGACTTCCGTCGTAGAACGAACCACCTCACCTGTCCGGGGCAGCGAGAGTTGTCCTTTAGCCAGTGCAAGCAGTGCGGCGCCGAAGGCGCCAACGGCGGATGCTTCGGTGGGGGTTGCGATGCCGGCCATGATGGAGCCCAGTACGGCAAAGATCAGTAATAACGGTGGAGCAAGGCTAAGCAGCAGCGACTTGTTGGAATCGTCATCATGGTGCGTTTCGGTGACGGCTGGGGAACTTTCCGGTTTCAACCAGGCCATCACGACCAGCCAGGCAATATAGAGGCACACCAGAATGAGTCCGGGAATCATGGCACCGACAAACAGATCCCCAACGGAGACGGTCTTGGGCGAGAAGATGCCCATGTCCAGCTGGGCCTGTTGATAAGCTGTGGACATGACATCGCCGATCAGCACCAGCGCGATGGAGGGCGGAATGATCTGCCCCAGTGTGCCGGTGGCGCAGATGGTGCCGGTGGCCAGTTTCGGGTCGTAACCCCGCTTGAGCATGGTGGGTAGGGAGAGTAATCCCATCGTCACGACAGTGGCGCCGCAGATTCCTGTGCTGGCCGCCAGCAGCATGCCGACCAGTGTGACAGAGATGCCCAGTCCGCCACGTATCCGGCCGAACAGGCGAGCCATCCCTTCCAGCAAATCTTCGGCGACACGGGATTTTTCCAGCATCACGCCCATCAGAACAAATAGCGGGACTGCCATCAGGGTTTGATTGGTCATGATGCCGAACAGGCGATTAGGCAGGGCGTGAAGGAATGCAACATCAAAAGCGCCGGTTGCTGTTCCTAATACCGCGAAGGCCAGTGCCGTGCCTCCCAGGGAAAAGGCAACCGGGTAACCGGCCAGTAATACCAGGCAGACCACCAGGAACATCAGCAGGGGAATCCATTCGCTCATGCGGCCTCCCGGGGTAGCGTTTCAGTGTCTGGAGGTGGGGCGTCATGACCGGTGATAATCAGCAGGTTGCGCAGTGCTTCGGCCATACCCTGAATAATTAACGTGGCCGCCAGAACTAATATCAGGCTTTTCATGAGGTAGAGAGCCGGCAGCCCACCCGCTTCCTGTGAGCTTTCCCGTATCGCCCAGGATTGGCTGACATATTCCCAGCTCATCACGCCGATCAATCCACAGACCGGAAGTAACAGAAACAGGCTGCCCAGGGCATTGACCAGTGCCTGACGGCGTGTCGAGAAGCGTCGGTAAAAAATATCAACCCGGACATGGCCGTTATGTTTGAGCGTCCAGGCGCAGGCAGACAGGAAAATAATTGTGTGAATCCAGGTGGCGGATTCCTGCAGGGCAATGGAACCCTGGTTAAACAGGTAACGCAGCAGGACAACCGTACAGACAACCAGCATCAGCAGCAGGTTAAGCCAGGCAACGGTGCGGCCAGTTTTCTCGGTAAAGTGGTCAATCCCCTTTACCAGACGGCGGGTCAGGCGCACGCAGGTGTTCATGTAGCCCCCTGTTCTTCTTGTTATTGGAGGATTATACCGAAACCCTCACTCCAGAGGCACCCGTTTGCGTGTCATGATTCTGTAATAACCCGTACATATAGTCGTCATATATCCACCGGATACTGATACGCGAAGACTACGAGTACCCCTAGCGGTTGATAAGAACACGAGACACAGGAGAAAAGAATAATGAAAGTGAAACGTCTTGCGACAGCCCTGGCGTTGACCGCCGGTGTTGCACTGACCGCCCAGGCTGCACCCAAAGTCGACAGCGACCTGCCAACCTACAGCAAGTCCAGCGGTGTATCCGGTAACCTGTCCAGCGTCGGTTCCGACACCCTGGCGAACCTGATGACCCTCTGGGCCGAAGACTTCAAGCGTGAATATCCCAACGTCAACATCCAGATTCAGGCGGCGGGTTCTTCCACCGCCCCGCCTGCGCTGACTGAAGGCACCTCTAACCTCGGCCCCATGAGCCGCAAGATGAAGGACAAGGAACTGGAAGCGTTCGAGAAGAAGCATGGCTACAAGCCGATTGCTATTCCGGTCGCTATTGATGCCCTGGCAGTCTTCGTCAACAAGGATAATCCGATCCAGGGACTGACCATGTCCCAGGTGGACGCTATCTTTTCCTCAACCCGTAAGTGTGGCAACGATGGCGCCATCAAGGACTGGGGGGATACCGGACTCAGCGGTCCTTGGGGAAGCCGTGATATCCAGCTGTATGGCCGTAACTCCGTATCCGGCACCTATGGCTACTTCAAGAAAAAGGCACTCTGTAAGGGTGACTTCAAGAACAACGTGAATGAGCAGCCAGGGTCTGCGTCTGTTGTTCAGTCCATCAGTGCGTCAGTGAACGGTATCGGTTACTCCGGTATCGGTTACAAGACCTCCAGTGTCCGTACCGTACCGCTGGCGAAGAAGCCGGGTCAGCCTTTCGTTGATGCAACCGCTGATAATGCCGTGACCGGTGAATATCCGCTGTCACGTTTCCTCTATGTCTATATCAACAAGCAGCCAAACAAGCCACTTTCCCCATTGGAGCGTGAGTTTGTGAAGATGGTGCTGTCTCAGCAGGGGCAGGAAGTGGTTGTGAAGGATGGCTATATCCCGCTGCCAAATAAGGTGGTACAGAAGACATTGAAGCAGCTGGATATTCTTTAATTGGAATCTATTCTGGCAATCAAAAGGCGAGCATTGCTCGCCTTTTTTTGTTCCTCTCGGTATGTCCTGTTTGTCCAGAGGCACTGTCTCAATAAATACATGGTGTTGATGAGTATGTTGCATTCTGAACGGTGCTTTCTGCTTCTTTATCTACAAGGTATAAATTATTTCAGTAAATAGTCACCATGAAGCATTTACAATGACGCCTTTCGTGTGAATTCGTACGTTCGTTAGCGACTTTGTTGGTGACATTAAAAACGGAAGGTTTCGATCAGTATTCAACTAATGAACTGATATAAGTAGATGTATCAGGCGCTGTAATATTTCTGTCACACAGTCTGGTTACCTTACGCTCATAACAAAAACCGGACCTGGTCATGAACGAACAAGGCATAGCAGCAGCGCCTGAGCTTCACTTCGATACCCCGGCCCTGAAGCGTTACGGGAATCGTCGGCGGCTCAAGGACAAGGCGGCACGATGGGGGATCGCCACTGGCGGCATCGGCATTATTGTCGCGATCATGTTGATCTTTATTTACCTGCTGTATGAGGTTGCGCCGCTGTTTCGTTCAGCGGACATGCAACGTGAGGCCAGTTATACGTTGCCGGTGCCTGTAGCCGGTACATCGTCAGATGTCCTTTTCCTGACCATGGAAGAACAGGCTGAACAGGGCCTTCGGGTCATGGCCGATGGGCAGGCCGTATTCTTTGACACCCGCTCCGGCAACCAGACTCGGGCATTTACTCTTCCATTGCCTGAAGGTTCTGCCATTACCGCCATCAGCGCGGCAGATCCAGCCAGCCCGTTGATGGTGGCCGGGTTATCCAATGGTGAAGCGATTGTTTTCAAGCATGATTACCGCATTACCTGGCCGGATGATCAGCGGATTATTACGCCAGCGATTGTTTATCCCTATGGTGAAGCGCCAATCTCCCTTTCCGAAAATGGCAAGCCGCTGACAGAGGTGGCCATCCAGGACGGCGAGGAACAGTTGCTGATTGCCGGTAGTGCCGGTCAGCGGATTTTCATGACAGCCTTCACCAAGGAAGAGGATTTCCTGACCGAAGAGATCGCACTGGAAGAACAGCGTGTGGATTTACCGGCGGTCGCGGGTGAGGTCAAAAAGCTGTTGATTGATCCTGATCAGCACTGGCTGTATGCATTGAACGGCAATGACAGCCTGTCACTACACGCTATCAGCAATATTAACCAGCCGGAATTAGTGGATACCATCGACCTGACCGAGGGCTCTGCCACCGTGACGGCGGCTGAATTCCTGTTAGGCGGTATCTCGCTGCTGATTGGAGACAGTCAGGGTCATATCAGCCAATGGTTTCTGGTGCGGGATGCGGAAGGAAAGCAGCAGCTGACCCGGATTCGGGATTTTCAGCTGGGTGACCAGCCCATTACGGGGATTGCGCCAGAGCATCGCCGTAAGGGTTTCCTGGCTGTGGATGCCACCGGTTCGGCAGGATTGTTTAACACCACGGCCAGACGCACGTTGCTGACAGTACCCGTCACAGACAGTGCCATTAATACACTGGGCATGTCGCCGAGGGGGAATGCCCTGCTGGTCGAATCACCGGAAGGGCTGGCGTTCTGGCGCATTGAGAATGAACATCCGGAAGTTTCCTGGTCAGCCTTGTGGGATAAGGTCTGGTATGAGTCGTACGAACAGCCGGAATATATCTGGCAGTCCTCAGCTTCCAATAACGATTTTGAACCCAAGCTGAGCCTGATGCCGCTGGCATTCGGGACGCTGAAGGCGGCGTTTTATGCGATGTTGCTGGCGGCGCCTTTGGCGATCTGCGGCGCCATCTATACGGCTTACTTCATGGCGCCCGGTTTGCGTCGCAAAGTGAAGCCGGTGATTGAACTCATGGAAGCGCTGCCCACCGTTATTCTCGGTTTCCTGGCCGGCCTCTGGCTGGCACCGTTTGTCGAGAATAACCTGACCGGCATTTTTGCCCTGTTGCTGATCGTACCGTTTGCGGTGCTGGGTTTTGCTTTCTTCTGGGACCGGCTGCCCGTTGAACTGCGCAGTCGGGTGCCTGATGGCTGGCAGCCCCTGATTCTGGTGCCCGTTATTTTGGTCGCCGGTTGGGCCGCACTCGGCGCCAGCGGCACGCTTGAGCACCTGTTCTTTGGTGGGGACATGCGCGCCTGGATCACTAAAGACCTGGGGATTGCCTACGATCAGCGCAACGCCATGGTCGTCGGACTGGCGATGGGCTTTGCCGTTATCCCCACCATTTTCTCCATTGCGGAAGACGCCATTTTCAGTGTGCCCAAGCATCTGACTTATGGCTCTCTGGCTTTGGGCGCGACACCATGGCAGACCCTGACCCGTGTCGTACTATTGACCGCCAGTCCCGGTATTTTCTCGGCATTGATGATCGGCATGGGACGTGCGGTGGGTGAAACCATGATTGTCCTGATGGCGACCGGTAATACGCCCATCATGGATGCCAATATCTTCGAGGGTATGCGGACACTGGCCGCCAATATTGCGGTGGAAATGCCGGAGTCCGAGGTTGGCAGCAGCCATTACCGAATTCTGTTCCTGGCGGCATTAACCCTGTTCCTGTTCACCTTTGTCGTGAACACGCTGGCGGAGTTGGTGCGACACCGTCTCAGAACCAAATACAGCTCCCTGTGATAACCGCAGTACAAGAATAGGCAGGCAGAGAGAATGCGAATAACAGTCGGCAAATGGTTTCAGGGGGGCTCGCCCTGGGTCTGGCTTAACGCCGGGGCGGTGGCGATCAGTCTGGTGATGGTGGTCGGGCTTCTGGCCCTGATTGCAGTGAGAGGCCTCGGGCATTTCTGGCCGTCGGCCATCGTTGCAGCAGACTATCGGGTGCCGGGCCAGGAAAGCCGTCAGGTGCTGGGGCAGCTGGCGGATTCGGAAACCGTCTCCGGTGAGCGCTTGCGTGGTGCAGGGCTACCGCTGGACCCTTCACTGGACGTGGTTGAACGTAGCCTGATCAAGGTCGGTAACCGGGATGTCACCGGCAGCGACTTTGCCTGGGTGGTCGAGCCCTGGCTGCAGGATGCGCATTACCCGGAAAATGTGATGGCCGTTGAACGTCGGGAATGGGGTAATTTCTACGGCTACCTCAAGGCTGTACGGGAAGCGGATAAAACGGTTGCTACTGGTGACCAGGCCTGGGAGGTATTCCAGCAGCGGATTGCCCGGGCTTTGGCCATCCACGACCAGATTTACCAGATTGAGAAGCACGACATCGGTAGTATCAATGCCCGCCTTGAACGTCTGCGCCTGAAAGAGCGGGGACTGGAACTGAAGGGCAATGCGACACCTGCCGTGCTGGCCGGCATTCAGGCCGAGCGTGCAGCGCTGGACGCCGAGTACAAGGTGCTGGAGCAACAGCTTGGCAAATTGTATGTGGCGTTTAACCGTGACAGCGCGGTCGCTGAAACGGCCGATGGACAGGAAGTCATTCTGTCGATGGGTAAGGTGGTTCGGGCGTATCAACCCAACGCCATGGGACTGGTGGATAAACTGGCATTCTATGGCGACAAACTCTGGGAGTTTGTCAGTGATGATCCGCGGGAAGCCAATACCGAGGGTGGGATTTTCCCGGCTATTTTCGGTACTGTGATGATGGTGATTTTGATGTCCATCATCGTGACGCCGTTCGGCGTGATAGCCGCCGTTTACCTGAGGGAATATGCCGGTCAGGGTTTCATGACCCGCTCAATCCGTATTGCGGTTAACAACCTGGCCGGTGTGCCTTCCATTGTGTACGGCGTTTTTGGCCTGGGCTTCTTTGTGTATTTCCTGGGAGGACAGATGGATCAGCTGTTCTTCCCGGCGGCGCTCCCGGCGCCAACCTTCGGTACGCCCGGCTTGATGTGGGCAGCCATCACTCTGGCGTTGTTGACGTTGCCGGTGGTAATCGTCGCTACAGAAGAAGGCCTGTCACGTATTCCACGTTCCGTGCGTGAGGGCAGTCTGGCGTTGGGTGCAACCAAGGCGGAAACCCTCTGGCGGGTCGTTCTGCCAATGGCGAGCCCGGCCATGATGACCGGATTGATTCTGGCCGTTGCCCGTGCCGCCGGGGAAGTGGCACCTTTGATGCTGGTGGGGGTGGTCAAGCTCGCACCGAGCCTGCCGCTGGACGGTAACTATCCGTTCCTGCACCTCGACCAGAAGTTTATGCACCTAGGCTTCCACATATATGATGTCGGATTCCAGAGTCCGAATGTTGAAGCGGCGCGTCCGCTGGTGTATGCCACGGCGTTGTTGCTTGTGATCGTGATTGCCGTACTGAATCTGTCGGCTGTGGCCATCCGCAACAGCCTGCGTGAAAAATATAAAACGCTGGAAGTGTAACCGGCGATAACCTGTTTCGAATGGAATGGTGACAAGATGAGCGAGACACTGGCAGTAGCCCCTGAAACGCGCACAGCCCCTGAAGCGAAGCCGGTGACGCCGGGTGTTGAAGAATCACAGGCGCGTACCCACAGTATTGATATGGACAGCCTGGGGCGTGGTATTCGCAAGTTAAGACTTGAAGATGAAGAGACCTGCCTCGATATCCGGAACCTGAATCTGTTTTACGGTGAAAAGCAGGCGCTTTACAACATCAGCCTGACGATCCCGAAAAAGCGGGTGACGGCCTTTATCGGGCCGTCGGGCTGCGGTAAGTCAACGTTGCTGCGTAGCCTGAACCGCATGAATGACCTGGTGGATGGCTGCCGTGTAGACGGCAATATCATGCTGGAAGGTCAGAATATCTATGACAAGCGGATTGAAGTGTCTGACCTGCGTCGCCGGGTTGGCATGGTGTTCCAGAAACCGAATCCGTTTCCCAAGAGTATTTATGAAAATGTCGCTTACGGTCTCCGCATCCAGGGGATCAACAAAAAGCGGACATTGGATGAAGTTGTGGAGTGGTCGCTGAAAGGTGCCGCCCTCTGGGATGAAGTGAAAGACCGGCTGCACGAAAGTGCCCTCGGTATGTCCGGTGGTCAGCAGCAGCGCCTGGTCATTGCCCGAACCATTGCCGTGGAACCGGAAGTGCTGTTGCTGGATGAACCGGCATCAGCACTGGATCCGATCTCCACATTGAAGATTGAAGAACTGATTAACGAGCTCAAGAGCCGCTACACCATTGTCATCGTGACCCATAATATGCAACAGGCTGCGCGGGTATCCGACTATACCTCGTTTCTTTATATGGGGCAGCAGATCGAGTTTGGCGACACGGATACCGTATTCACCAATCCGACGCAGAAAAAGACCGAAGATTACATCACGGGTCGTTATGGTTGATGTGTGTCGTGTATGAATTGAGCAGGCTGAGGAAAACAGGAAATGCCGATTGAAACCAAATCCGATGAGATTACTCATCACATCTCCCAGCAGTTCAATAATGATTTAGATGAACTGCGTAACCAGCTGCTGGCCATGGGCGGCGCGGTGGAGAAACAGGTATCCGACGCGATTCGTGCGTTGATTGATGCTGACAGTGAGCTGGGCCTGTCAGTCCGTGAGAAGGATACTGACATCAACTACATGGAAGTGTCCATTGACGAGAATGTCTCCCGGGTACTGGCCCGTCGTCAGCCGGCAGCCAGTGACTTGCGTCTGGTAATCGCCTGTACCAAGGCAGCCACTGATCTGGAGCGTATCGGCGATGAGGCCTCCAAGATTGCCCGCTTTGGTATCAGCCTGAGCGAGCAGGGCGAAGCGCCGCGTGGTTATGTGGAAGCCCGTCATATCGGTTCCCATGTCCGTAAGATGGTGCAGGACGCCCTGAACGCGTTTGCCCGTTTTGATGCGGATATGGCACTGGCCGTGGTTCAGGAAGACAAATCCGTGGACCGGGAATACAAGTCCGCCATGCGTGAGCTGGTGACGTATATGATGGAAGATCCCCGTTCTATTACCCGGGTGCTGAACATCATGTGGGTACTGCGTTCGCTGGAGCGGATTGGCGACCATGCCCGTAATATCGCGGAATATGTGATTTACCTGGTGAAAGGTACCGATGTCCGTCACATTGGCATCAAGCGTATGAAAGCTGAGGTGTTTGAAGATATATAATTGATCGTTGACATTGCAGGGCGATAGGAAAAAACTATCGCTCTTCAACGTAACATCATTTTCTATGCGACTAGTGTTGCTCACTTGTGTTGGGCAGGAGATCGTAAATACGTCTGATAGGTTAACTGGGCTGTTATAAAGTGATTTACAGTCTTTAATGCAATGTGGCAGCAGTTTTATAGTGATTTATATTCTGCTGCAGCATCGTTTTTTTTACACATCAGACCTCATCTTCATAGCGATAAAGAGAGTTGAATCTGTTTATTAGAGCATGCAGTCTTTAATCGGTAGCCGATACGAGTGCATCAACACCAGTATTAAAATCGGCTAGCGATTTGCCTTCATGAATGATGGCATGTAACAGCCTGGATACTTCATCGTATGGTTTAAGTAATTTTTCGAAACTTGTTATGATTAAAGCATAGGCTACTTTACTTGATCTTTCTGTTGTACTCTTACTAAGTTTTTCGATTATAGGTTTTGTTTCTTTATATGCGTCTATACGGGTGCTCACTAATATTTTAAGTTGTATTATACTTGATCTATCCCCTTGATATGCCGAATGTTCAAAATCGATTTCTTTGGATTGTAGGTAGTCATACAATATTTTTGAGTATTCACTTCTGTAAAGGTCAAGGAAGACTGTGTTGTCCATGGCTAAAAATTCGCGTAATCGATCGCTAGCCATTCTGTTTAGAGCGACGAGTTGAGGAAGCTCAAAAATATTCATGTGTTCAAAAATAATTTTCAGAGATTGATTCCAGTCGGTTGATGTAATGGCATTAGGGAGGTAGTAGTGTATACTGCATAAACGTCTAAGGTGTTCAAGATAATGCTTCACGAATCCTTTGGTAATCATGTCCCTCATTTTCTGTATAAGAGTCGCTTTTCTTTTTTGTGTTGTGTCTTCATCTTCATAGTCATCTACTAGAGAATCGTCATTCATGCTACATCTTAATATGTCATCCACTTGATTAAATGAGTCACGGGAGACTCTCTCAAGCAAAGCCAATGTTTGCTGAAATTCATTAAAAAATTGCTCTTTGCAGTACTTTTGTGTGTGTAATAAAAGGAGTAATGTTGCCATAACCACCTTGTTATTTTCAGGTGATTGATCGAAAAGATGGCTGCAACGAATATCGCGAGGGTGTTTTTTCAGTACAAAATGACTTCTCTCTCCATGCCCCTCAACGAGTAAGCACTCATCCCAACCCCAGACCCAAGAATATGAGGGACGAATGCCTGACTCATCCATGAGTTGTGCAGTTTTTAAGAGGCGGGCTGATTTTTTAGCAAAGGCCCTTTCATCTTCACAATCCTCTGGTGTGAGCGTCCTTAGCTGAGCGTGAATACTTGTCCTGTAAAGCACACCCGGCGCTGATGCGTCTAGAGTGAGGCATACGCCGCGTAGTTGAGGAATATCCATTACCGAAGGAAGCTCTTTGAGCAGACTCCCATGACTCCTGTTGGAAGCGTTACCGAATAAATAGGTGGAACCCTGAATCGTGAGTGCTAACGGCTGGGCGCCCAATAGCGGCATCTCAGCTGGTGTTAGATCTTCAGCAAAATTGATATCGTCGAAATCTTTGGATTGCAACGCCTTGGCCTGAGACAATGCACTTACCAGGACGCCATGTGCATTATCTGCTATTCGCTGGATAATGAAGGTCTGCTCAGTATTGGGTAGTAAAAAACGTTTTTGACAGACGGTGTAACCTATCCAAAACCCTGTACGATATAATTCGTGTTGTTCAGCGATTGCGGGTTCCACCAGGAACAGTTTGACTTCGTCGGCTCTCTGTTCGATGTCTTCAAATCGACTGATTGGAAAAATACGTGCGTCGGTGAGCTTGTGGGTAATATTGGCGATGACTTCCGTGAACGATTCACAGATAGCATCATCACAAGGCAATAGGCTTGATGTCGTTGCAAAAATAGTGCGATCTTCGACTTCACGTNCTTCACGTCCTTCACGTCCTTCACGTCCTTCACGTCCTTCACGTCCTTCACGTCCTTCACGTCCTTCACGTCCTTCGCGTTGTTGCTCTCCTGCGTCAGGCCTATGGACTTCCCCTGGCCGCTCATCAGGAACAGGGCGACAACGACGACTGCAGATTTCTGCGATGGAGTCCGTGTGTTCCTGTATTGACTGTCTTAACCTGGTTAAACCTTCTCTGATAGTTGATTCCATAACAATTTACCTCTCTGTTAATTAAAAAGATTGGCTTGTCGAGAAAATATTCGTCATTCGATATAGCGATAAACCGGCTTAGGGGTATATTGCGTATCATTTTAATAAGTAGGCTGCACTCACACTCTGTTGTCTGATTAATTTATTGGCTGATTTTGATAATCAATGCCAGCGTTATATGTATTTAAAGACAATCAGTAAGTGATGCATATTCTGGTTTACTTGAACACCGATTCTGGTCTACTTGAACACCCCCGTCACCTTACGTATTGGCGAGCCTGATTT
>NZ_BAABFL010000102.1:0-2382 GCF_039540975.1 Kistimonas scapharcae | reverse complement strand
GTCTGGTTGACGATCACCTGCTGTATCCAGCCGATGTCCTCCAATACACCCTTGAGCGCTTCCTGTTGATGTTTCGGATGCTTACGCCAGTTGTTGGGGTTGGCCAGCAGTTGATCCGGGGACTCTTTGCCCTGTCCGGTGATGCGGTCTTTCCAGTGACTCACGATGCTTTCCCTGTTCATGGTGTTCCGTTGTGGTCAGGACTTTCTGAACAGCTGGCTGATCAGCGGGGTCAGGTTCCGGATGGCCCGTTCACCAAACAGGAAGCCCAGCACCAGAATATTCACCACGATCAGCGCGGCTTGTTGTTTTTCGGACAGCGTCCACTGGGAAAACCAGCACCAGTCCAGGTACATGGTGAAGAATCCCCACACCGGTCGCTGGCAGCCCCGGGCAAACAGCATCAGTCGTCCCACGAACGGCAGGCTTTTGAGATCCGATGCAGTACCCTCCAGCTTGCTGATCCGCTCGGTCAGCATCTGCTCGGCCTCCAGCAGGGCGTTGTCGGTCTGCTGTCGCTTGTCCTGCTCGATACGCTCCAGCTCAAGCCGTAGCCTGGCCTGCTGCTCCGGTGTCATGTCCGGCGGGAAGTAGGTCTTGATACCGTCGAAGATGGTCTGCGCCAGATTGCCGGTGAGCAGGTTACCCAGGCCGGTGGCAAAGGACTCAAAGCTCATAGGGTGTTCCCCGGTATGCCGTCGCGATCCCAGCGGATACCCTCGTCGATCAGCCACTCACTGTAGGGCTGGCAGCCCAGCTCGTGGTGGATGATGGCGCGGATCAGCCCGGGCAGGCAGAGCTCAATGCCGTTATCGATGCTGAAGTCCGGCGGCAGGCCAAGGCGGGCGGCGACGGCCTCCACGTAGGCGTCGGTATTGTTTTCATTGGGCGGTGCCCAGCGGTTGATGAACTCGCGAACCGTACGCAGCTCATGGCGGTGGTAGTAGGTGCGAAGCGTCCGGCTCATGGCGCGGATGCCGAACTCGTGGCTGACGAACTGGCAGAACGCCTTGTCCGTTTGGGTGTCCTGCAAACCCTGCCATGACTCACCATGACGGATGTTGCCAGGATTACAGTTCCTGAAGCCTCTGATGTGTGACACCAGCATGTTGTGCGTCCTGCGTCGTTTTGGTTTGGATATCGAGCCAGGTGTCGTACATCCGGAGACTGCCGGCGATACCGGTGATCAGTACAACCACGGCGACCCCCACCATGAACAACCGCTTCACATCATCACCCAGCTTGACGACCAGCAGGTGGGTTTCCTTGGCCTCGGACTTGATCTCGGAGATATCCGAGCTCATGGTTTCCACCTTGATCTGCAGGTGGGTGACCGTGTTCTCCAGCGTATTGATCCGGGGCGGGGTGGTTTCCAGGTCCCGCACCCGGTGGTCCATTACCGCGATATCACGCTCGGCCTGAATCAGCCGTTCTTCCATGTCGCTCATACACACGTCCCTGTGCCGTGATGCGCTGGTTCCTTGCTCTTGTGCCCCAGAGCGGTTGCGCCAACCCCTCGCAGATCATGCGGATTGTGCGTTCGCTCAGGCCAAACCGTCCGGCTACCTCGGCCTTGCTGAACCCTGATAACACGGCCTGCCGGATAGCCCGGTTGCGTTCGATCTTGGCGAGCGTCATGGGGATATACGACCGGAGACCGGCAAACTCCCGGGCCACGATGCGGGCGGCATCCAGACCGATAACCTGAACCATACGATCATCCGGTCTCACCTTCGCGGCAAAATATTTCCGCTGGCCACCAAAGGCCTGCTCAATGGCAATGGTTTTTTCCCTGCCGATGGCCTGAACCAGCTCTGGTTCGATACTCATGCGGTCTTCCAGGTCTCGCAGTAATGACCGGTGACACAGCAAAGCCGTGGGGCGTCGTTGGTGAGAAACCGGCAGCGGCGGGCATGCATCAGCGCCTCGGCGACCAGGGCAATATCCAGCTTGCCAATATGGGCGATTTCCGCGCTGGTCATTGAGGGGTTGTTGATCACAAGCAGGTTGATCGTCGATGTTTTTATGTTGTGAACCATGGGCTGCATCCTGCATCGATAGGTTTATGTTAGGTATTATTACGACGTTACGCCATAGAAAATAACAGCTATGACGTATCGTAACGACGTAGAAAAAGCGCTAGAACGGGATATCATCGTCTCCGTAATCATCAAAGTCGGGCTGTGTGGACGGCGTGCCAGAGGGGTTTACCGGGTTATTGGGCACCATCTGATTACCATACTTCTGTCGTTCATTGGTCTGCCCTGATGGCGGCGATTCGTTTGAAGGCGTTGGTTGTGTAACCGTTGAGTCCAGCAACGTCCAATGATCCACCACGATATTGGTGTAGTTGGCATAGGTGCCGTCCTGTTTGCGTCTCGC
>NZ_BAABFL010000101.1:0-5493 GCF_039540975.1 Kistimonas scapharcae | reverse complement strand
ATCAGCCATGCCTGCACCAGCCAGGGCGGCCCGGACTTTTTCAGCCGGTTGATGTACTTGGGGTCGTTGCTGAGCAGGAGCTCGTTGTCCTCCAGCCGGCTGGGAATATAGATTCGCTCGTCACCGGTGTTGGCATCGCAGATCAGTTGCATGCCCTTGGGAGCGTCGTCGATGTAACGCTTCTTGATCCACTCATGTCCCGGCCCGCCCGGGTTGGCCGACAGGTTAAAGCTGGCAGGAATGCCATAAGGGTTACGGAGGGTGGCCTGGAGCTTGTCAATGGGGTCAGGCGTGGGAAAGTTACCCGCCTCGTCAATGTACACATCGGTGTAGGAGTGGCCCTGATACTTGCCGGCGTCGGCGTCCCGCTCAAGGCTTCGAAGCCGAAGCAGCGCGCCGTTGGGCATAATCCAGGTACTTTTCTGGGCACGGTACAGCGCACCGATGGGGAGATAGATCTCATGGGAGCGGGCAATCACCTCGTCCAGCTCCGGCATGCTGCGCCGAACGAATAATCCCTTGCTGTGGCCACCGTACTTGGTGCTACGTTGCAGCCACTTACCCAGAAACCCATCGGTCTTGCCGCCACCCCGTGCACCGCCGTAAAGGATGTCCTCCACCGGACAGGTGACCAGCGCTGTTTGCGGTCCCGGTTGGGGCGACCAGGTGATCATGGGCTGTCGGTATCATCCCGACCGTATTGTTTCAGCCACTCCTCACGGCTCATGGGCTCGGGGATCAGTACTACGCCTGTAGGTGGTGCGACCTCGGTACCGTCCGGTGTGGTATGCGCCACCTTCTGCGGCGCATTGAAGCCGTAAATACGTGCGCGACGGTCGATGGCCTTCATGATCTTGTCCATGGCCTGCAGATCCCCTTTAAGGCTTTGCTTCATAGCCTCGCGGATAATCCAGTCCAGCCGCTCAAGGTCCAGACGACGGTTAACCCTGGCATCCTCGCGGCTTTCGTTTTCCAGGGTTTCGATGGACTTAACGACATGGCGGTAAGCGGCGGTTTTGCTGATGGCCAGCTGGTCGGCAATCTGCCGGTAGGACAGACCGAGGGTACGCAGCTCCAGCGCCTTTTTGCGTAAATCTGCCGTTTTAGCCCGCTGGGTACGTCCCGGATTCTGGATAGCCATCGTTCACCCCTTATGCGTTCACCTTTGGAGGGCAAAGGTGGGTTAGCAGCGGTTATTCGGTCTTTGGTTTTTTTGCGGGTGGTTGATTGGTGTCGGTTGCTGGTTGTGATGGATGCTTGGTTCTCATGTGAGAGTTAAGGTTGCTTTGCTGTGCAGCAGAATAGTCGCAATGCTGGCACTTATAGGGCTTCTCGCCTGTGTGTCTTCGTACATGGGCCTTCATGACATGTTTATATATTGTTAGATATGAACATGTGTTGCACTGGTATTTCTTATCTGCTTGTTGACTGTATCCCGATTGAACGCCCGAGGTTCCAGCTACAGCGACAGGTTGAGGGGCTGGTGATGTAGATTGTTGTATTGGAATTGAGGCTGTTGTTTCTGTTGAAGTGCTAGCTACTGGCTCTGGTTCAGGGGGGCGCGGTGATAATTGTTGCGTTGAGCTTGAGGCTGTTGGCTGTGGAGTAGGTGTAGCTATTTGCTGGAGTTTATCTGATAGTGTTGTCTGAGCAGATGAAGAAAAAGGCTGTGACAGCCCTGTTGATATTGTTGTACCAACAGCTTGTGCGGTTCTTACATAACTCCAGCTTCGTGTTCTAGCTGACTCTTGTTTTCGTGTTAATGGGTCTAAGATTCGGAACAGTTTTGTTCTTTCATTATTATCTACACTTGGTTGAGGTGTTTGATTTCCTGCTGAGCCTGTTGGTGTCATTGGTATTTCCTATCCGTTGTTAATGTAAGCTATTCCTAAAGACAGACAGACAGACAGACAGACAGTTCCTTGTTGTTTGTCCAGCAAACAAGTCCGTTAGCCATTCTCTACTTGTCCGAATGTTTGACCGCTACTCTCGAGTACTGCATCCTGCGCGGTGAACGTCTGCCAGCGCCGGATAATCACATCACAGTAATGCGGGTCCAACTCCATAACCCGGCTGTAACGTCCCAGCTTTTCGCAGGCAATCAGGGTGCTGCCGCTACCGCCACAGAGATCCAGCACACTATCACTTCGTTTGCTGCTGTTTCGCACCATGGAGACAATCAGATCGACCGGTTTCATAGTGGGATGCTCGCGTGATGCATTGGGTTTGTCCTCGCGGATAACCGTACCGCACAGGCGGTTACGCAGTTCCTTCACCTCTTTGGCCAGCGCGCTCTTGTCGAGGTCTTTGGTTTTGGGCTCCTCGTCCAGCACTGTCTTTTTGTTGCGTTCGCCATACCAGACATGAGCGGCACCGGGTTTCCAGCCATAGAGGATGGGCTCGTGCTGCCAGTGGTAATCCTGCCGTCCCATCACGCTGGAGCTCTTTACCCAGATCAGCACCTGCTTCAGGTAAAACCCCGCCTCCTGCAGTGCCAGGCGGAAGTTCACGCCCTCAGTGTCTGCGTGGGCCACGTAGATCGGTCCGCCGTCTTTGGTGACTGTGAAGGCCGAGGTAAACAGATCCCGCAGGAATTGCCGGAACTGGCTGTCGCCCATGCTGTCATTATCGATTTTGAGGGAGTCTTTGGTCTTGCCCTCGTAGTCCACGTTGTAGGGTGGATCGGTCCAGACCATGTCGACAAGCTGGTTATCCACAAGGCGATCGACGTGTTCCAGATTGGTACTGTCACCGCACATGAGCCTGTGGTCGCCTAATAGCCAGATATCACCATCTCGGGTGACTGTCTCGGTTTGTACATCCGGTACATCGTCGTCATCGGTGAGCCCTTCGGTGGGTTCGTCCAGCAGCTCGAGGGTGGACAGGCTGTTGAGTAGTTCGTTGAGCTGCTCGTTATCGGTATCAATATCCGCAATCAGCTGGTCCAGCATGGCCTGATCGGTTTCTGCTAAAGCCGACAACGGATCGATGGTAGCCAGCGCCAGCTTTTCCTCTTCCTCGGTAAGACTCACATAGATCACCGGCACCTCGGTTTCACCCTCACGTTGGGAGAGCTCCACCCGAAGATGCCCGTCAATCAGATGGCCGGTAGTCTGGTTAACAATCACCTGCTGTATCCAGCCGATCTCCTCGAGTACACCCTTGAGCGCCTCTTGTTGATGTTTCGGGTGCTTGCGCCAGTTGTTGGGGTTGGCCAGCAGTTGATCCGGGGACTCTTTGCCCTGTCCGGTGATGCGGTCTTTCCAGTGACTCACGATGCTTTCCCTGTCTGTGGTGTTTCGTGGTGGTCAGGACTTTCTGCACAGCTGGCTGATCAGCGGGGTCAGGTTCCGGATAGCCCGTTCGCCAAACAGGAAACCCAGCACCAGAATGTTCACCACGATCAGCGCCGCCTGTTGTTTTTCGGACAGCGACCACTCGGAGAACCAGCACCAGTCCAGGTACATGGTGAAGAACCCCCAGACCGGTCGCTGGCAGCCCCGGGCAAACAGCATCAGTCGTCCCACGACAGGCAGGCTTTTAAGGTCCGATGCAGTGCCTTCCAGCTTGCTGATCCGCTCGGTTAGCATCTGTTCGGCCTCCAGCAGGGCGTTGTCGGTCTGCTGTCGCTTGTCCTGCTCGATACGCTCCAGCTCAAGCCGTAGCCTGGCCTGCTGCTCCGGTGTCAGATCCGGCGGGAAGTAGGTCTTGATGCCGTCGAAGATGGTCTGGGCCAGATTGCCGGTGAGCAGGTTACCCAGGCCGGTGGCGAAGGACTCAAAGCTCATAGGCTATTCCCCGGTATGCCGTCTCGATCCCAGCGGATGCCCTCGTCGATCAACCACTCGCTGTAGGGCTGGCAACCTAGCTCGTGGTGGATGATGGCGCGGATCAGCCCGGGCAGGCAGAGCTCAATGCCGTTGTCGATGCTGAAGTCCGGCGGCAGGCCAAGACGGGCGGACACGGCCTCCACATAGGCGTCGGTGTTGTTTTCATTGGGCGGTGCCCAGCGGTTGATGAACTCGCGAACCGTACGCAGCTCATGGCGGTGGTAGTAGGTGCGAAGGGTTCGGCTCATGGCGCGGATGCCGAACTCGTGGCTGACGAACTGGCAGAACGCCTTGTCCGTTTGGATGTCCTGCAAGCCCTGCCATGACTCACCATGACGGATGTTGCCAGGATTACAGTTCCTGAAGCCCCTGATGTGTGACACCAGCATGTTGTGCGTCCTGCGTCGTTTTGGTTTGGATATCCAGCCAGGTGTCGTACATCCGGAGACTGCCGGCGATACCGGTGATCAGTACAACCACGGCGACCCCCACCATGAACAACCGCTTCACATCATCACCCAGCTTGACGACCAGCAGGTGGGTTTCCTTGGCCTCGGACTTGATCTCGGCGATATCCGAGCTCATCGTTTCCACCTTGATCTGCAGGTGGGTGACCGTGTTCTCAAGCGTATTGATCCGGGGCGGGGTGGTTTCAAGGTCCCGCACCCGGTGGTCCATTACCGCGATATCACGCTCGGCCTGAATCAGCCGTTCTTCCATGTCGCTCATACACACGTCCCTGTGCCGTGATGCGCTGGTTCCTTGCTCGTGCGCCCCAGAGCGGTTGCGCCAACCCCTCGCAGATCATGCGGATAGTGCGTTCGCTCAGGCCAAACCGTCCGGCCACCTTGGCCTTGCTGAACCCTGATAACACCGCCTGCCGGATAGCCCGGTTGCGTTCGATCTTGGCGAGCGTCATGGGGATATACGACCGGAGTCCGGCAAACTCCCGGGCCACGATGCGGGCGGCATCCAGACCGATAACCTGAACCATACGATCATCCGGTCTCACCTTCGCGGCAAAGTATTTCCGCTGACCGCCAAAGGCCTGCTCAATGGCAATGGTTTTTTCCCTGCCGATGGCCTGAACCAGCTCCGGTTCGATACTCATGCGGCCTTCCAGGTCTCGCAGTAATGACCGGTGACACAGCAAAGCCGTGGGGCGTCGTTGGTGAGAAACCGGCAGCGGCGGGCATGCATCAGCGCCTCGGCGACCAGGGCAATATCCAGCTTGCCAATATGAGCGATTTCCGCGCTGGTCATTGAGGGGTTGTTGATCACAAGCAGGTTGATCGTCGATGTTTTTATGTTGTGAACCATGGGCTGCATCCTGCATCGATAGGTTTATGTTAGGTATTATTACGACGTTACGCCATAGAAAACAACAGCTATGACGTAACGTAACGACGTAGAAAAAGCGCTAGAACGGGATATCATCGTCTCCGTAATCATCAAAGCCGGGTTGTGTAGACGCCGTGCCTGAGGGGTTTACCGGGTTATTGGGCACCATCTGATTACCATACTTCTGTCGTTCAGTGGCCTGGCCTGATGGCGGCGATTCGGTTGACGGTGTTGGTTGCGTAACCGTTGAGTCCAGCAACGTCCAATGATCCACCACGATATTGGTGTAGTTGGCATAGGTGCCGTCCTGTTTGCGTCTCGC
>NZ_BAABFL010000100.1:0-4016 GCF_039540975.1 Kistimonas scapharcae | reverse complement strand
ATGAAAGCATGAGCGGTAGCAACATACTGCGGATTTTCAGGCTTGGTTCAAGGCTTTCAATGAAACGTCAACAGCCCCTAATACCCTGGCATTGGCTCCCGCCTGGCGATTGGCTCTGGTTAGCTCCGATGTACGTTTGAGCCGGTTCAATCGCTTGGCTGCAACAATCTTTTGCTTATTCCTGAAGTTTTGCTTCTTGCTTTTCGGCAACGGCTCATTAAAACGGGTTAAAGGAAGCTCGGAGGCATTCGTGCCATTAGTATTTTGAACCCACAATCTGGGCTGAGAATTTTGCTCACCACTGTTGTTCTGCTTGATGGGGATTTGAATACGCATCAAAACCGTTTCATCAGCCGGCATTGCCATCAAAAGAAAATCCAGGTTCTCAAGCGAAACCGGCAATGTACTGGTTAAACGAATAATTTGACGTCCATCACTCTCCTGATGCCAGGAAGTATTGATCACCGCATTAAAGTATTGCAACGGAACGTCATAATTTTGATGTTCCAGAGGAGAAGCGACATCGACGACAACCGGCGCGTCAGGATCAACAAGACCGGAAACTTCAATCTCAGCATGAAGCGGTTCATTAAATCCGGAGAATAATTGTATCGCGGAAAACTCTATAGCGTGAAGGGAAGGCGCTAGCAACAGGCATACCGCAAGGAAAAACGCATAAACGCTTAACCCCGACACATGAATAATGTTGCTCTTCGGTTTCTGCCTAACCACTTTCATATTATTTAGAATAGCAAGGCAGAACCGTGAAAATTCATCATAAAAAAAAGCACCGGATGGTGCGTTTTTTTACATGCGCTACGGCGAGAGTGTCTTAACAACCAAACTTGGCTTTGGCTTCCCGACGACGCGCATGGAGAACAGGTTCTGTGTAGCCATTAGGCTGCTCCGTTCCCTTGATCACCAGGTCGCAGGCTGCCTGGAAAGCAATACTCTCATCAAAGTTCGGCGCCATATTGCGATAGCTAGGATCTTCAGCATTCTGACGATCAACCACGGCAGCCATCCGCTGCATGGTTTCCATTACCTGCTCTTCCGTGCAAACACCATGACGTAACCAGTTGGCGATGTGCTGGCTGGAAATACGAAGAGTCGCGCGATCTTCCATCAGGCCTACATCATTGATATCCGGCACCTTGGAACAGCCAACGCCATGGTCAACCCAGCGGACAACATAACCCAGAATACCCTGGGCGTTATTGTCCAGTTCCTGCTGAATCTCATCTGCTGTCAGTGCGGCAGGATCATCAAGCAATGGCAGTGTCAGGATATCATCCAGACTCGCGCGCTGGCGATTCGCCAGTTCAGTCTGCACATCCGCCACATTGACCTGATGATAATGAATGGCATGCAGGGTCGCGGCTGTTGGCGACGGCACCCATGCCGTATTCGCGCCCGCCTTGGGATGACCAATCTTGACTGACATCATCTGTTCCATCTGGTCAGGAATTGGCCACATGCCCTTACCGATCTGCGCACGCCCTTTCAGGCCGGCGGCAAGACCAGTATCGACATTCCAGTCCTCATACGCCTTGATCCAGGCCTCATTTTTCATGGGGCCTTTGCGGACCACCGGTCCCGCTTCCATGGAGGTATGGATCTCGTCCCCTGTCCGGTCAAGGAATCCGGTATTAATGAATACGACACGTTCTTTGGCGGCGGCGATGCAGGCCTTGAGATTCGCCGTGGTGCGGCGCTCTTCGTCCATAATGCCGACTTTCAGCGTGTTTACCGGAAGGTCCAGCGCTTGCTCAATACGCCCAAAGAGCGTGTTCGTGAATGCCACTTCCTCAGGGCCGTGCATTTTGGGCTTAACGATATAAACGCTACCCGCGCGTGAGTTGCTGTATGGGCCATTACCCTTGAGGTCATGAATGGCGATCAGTGAGGTAACCATGCCATCAAGAATACCCTCGGGAATCTCATTGCCGTATTTGTCCAGAACCGCTTCATTGGTCATCAAATGACCAACATTTCGGACAAACATCAGGCTTCGTCCAGGCAGTGCCAAAGCATTTCCGTCAGGTGTCAGATACTCACGGTCCGGATTCAGGCTACGGGTAACCGTGCGATCCCCTTTCTGGAACTCAATACCCAGCGTGCCTTTCATTAACCCCAGCCAGTTGCTATAAACAACAGCTTTATCTTCAGCATCCACGGCAGCAACAGAATCTTCACAGTCCATGATGGTGGTCAGTGCCGACTCAAGCAGTACATCCTTAACGTTAGCGGGATCATCTTTGCCAATCACATGCTCAGGATCAATTTGAATTTCAAGATGTAACCCATTGTTTTTAATGAGTATAGCGATTGGTTTCGTCAGTTCACCCTTGTAGCCAGCAAACTGCTCCGGACGTTGAAGCGCCGCTTCAGAGCCGTCCTTCAGTTTCACAGCCAATTGACCTTCCTTGATACCATAAGCGCAAACATCCGCGTGCGAACCTTTGACCAATGGCGCAGCCTCATCAAGAAAATGTCGGGCATAGTCAATGACTTTGGCACCACGCTGAGGATTGTATCCCTTCCCTTTCTCAGCACCATCCTGCTCAGAAATCACATCGGTGCCATAAAGTGCATCATACAGACTACCCCAGCGGGCATTGGCGGCATTCAGCGCGTAGCGGGCATTCATGACAGGGACAACCAGCTGTGGGCCTGCGAGCTTCGCGATTTCGGGATCAACATTCTCGGTGGTAATCGTGAAGTCTTCCGCTTCAGGCAACAGATAACCAATCTGTTCAAGGAAGGCGCGGTATTCAACCGCATTGTGTGCCTGACCGCGACGCTGCTGATGCCACGCATCGATTTGCGCCTGCAGGTCATCACGGCGCGCCAGCAAAGCTTTGTTGACGGGCGCCAGCTCAGTGACAATGTTTTCCAGTTCGGCCCAGAAGTGATCGGAATCCACCCCTGTTCCCGGCGCTATCTCGTTGGCAACCAGGTCATGTAAGACCTTGGCAACCTGGAGACCACCTGCTTGTATGCGTTCTGTCATCGTTATTATGCCTCTCAGCCCTGGTGAGCAATCCTGTCCTGCCAACCCCAAGCCTCCCCCGGCGAACAGCAGGTTTCAGGGTATAGGAGTGTGAAAATGCCGGAAAATTCTAGAAGATGCCACTAGGATTTCGCTAATTTATCGTCTTTATGACCGCTATTTTCCGGATGAATAAAATCCGACACCTGACCATCATGTCCTGCTGGCCAACTGTTGCTTATGTCATGCCAGCAGCAATTCATACAGGGCATATTCGTTATAAAAAATAAAAATTGCCCCCCATCCGTAGTTCCACTTACAATGCCTCCGGCATGCGGCTGGTGCCTTATGGTTGGCACGGTATTGAGGGGTATCAACCAACCTGCTTGCAAGCACCAGGCGCTCATTCCAGAAGTCAGGAGCGAAACATGACCACGTATAATCGCCAAGAAGAAATCGCCCGCATTGAGAAGGACTGGGCCGAGAATCCCCGCTGGAAAAACGTCAAGCGTACCTACACCGCGGAAGATGTTGTACGCCTGCGCGGTTCCGTCAAGATCGAAAACACCATCGCCCGCCAGGGTGCCGAGAAGCTCTGGGACCTGGTTTACGGTGGCCAGGCCAGGAAAGGTTATGTGAACTGCCTTGGTGCCCTGACGGGTGGTCAGGCGGTTCAGCAGGTTAAGGCCGGCATCGAAGCCATTTACCTGTCTGGTTGGCAGGTTGCTGCGGACAACAACAGCGCCAGCAGCATGTATCCTGACCAGTCTCTGTACCCTGTCGATTCCGTTCCTGCCGTCATCAAGCGCATTAACAACAGCTTCCGCCGTGCTGACCAGATTCAGTGGAAGAACGGTGTTAACCCGGGCGATGACAACTACACCAACATGTTCGCGCCTATCGTTGCTGACGCAGAAGCCGGTTTCGGCGGCGTTCTGAATGCTTACGAGCTGATGAAGCACATGATCGAAGCCGGTGCGGCCGGTGTTCACTTCGAAGACCAGCTGGCTTCCGTCAAGAAGTG
>NZ_BAABFL010000099.1:0-1896 GCF_039540975.1 Kistimonas scapharcae | reverse complement strand
CCCGAGTTCGCTGCTGCCGAGAAGGGTTACACCTTTGTAGCGCACCAGCAGGAAGTCGGCACGGGTTACTTCGATGACATGACCACCGTTATCCAGGGTGGCCAGTCTTCTGTGACCGCACTGACCGGTTCTACTGAAGAAGAGCAGTTCTAAGCCAATTAGCTTGAACCAGTAGATAGAGAAGCCAGCAACTTGCTGGCTTCTTTCTTTTTTACATTTTTTGGGCTAGCGAAATTATTAATCTTCTGAGCCACTGATGCCCAGAGTCCTGCTGCAGCAAAGGACTCCATGCCATTTTCAGCTCAAAGGATGGGATATCAAATGGCGGTGCCAGGACCACAAGATCACCACCACCAGTCTGAAGCCGGGCAGCCCGGGTAGGCAGCGTCGCAATAAGGTCGTTATTACGCACGAGTTGCATAGCCACCTGATAATGTCGGGTAAAGACTGAGATCGTTCGCTTCTTTCCCAGTCGATCCAGCGCTTCATCGACCCAACCCAGCCGCTGCACATCTTCAGGATTCACACCAACACCCACTCCCATACCGGTTTTGCTCACCCAGACATGCCGGGCGGCAAGGTAATTCTCCAGAATAAACTCATCCAGAATAGGATTGCTGCGACTGATCAGGCAGGAAAAGTCATCTTCCCAGATGATCGCCTGGTGGAAGGATTGGGGCATATCATCAAAACGATTGATGGCCATATCCACCCCGCCCCGCTCGACATCCTGAAAGCTGACATCGCTGGGCGTTAGGACATCGAGCGTTACATCCGGCGCTTCAAGGCGCAGCTGACGCAAGACCTGGGGAATCAGCGTTGATTCCGCATAATCACTGGCCATAATCCGGAAAACCCGCCGGCTGGTGGCACTTTCAAAGGGTTTCCGAGGCTGAACAGCCTGTTCGATCTCAGCCAGAACATTACGCACGATGGGCTGTAACTGACGGGCGCGCTCTGTGGGGGTCATACCATCACTGGTTCTGACTAGGAGCGGGTCTTCAAACAGGTCCCGTAACCGCCGCAGGCCATTACTCATGGCTGGCTGCGTAATACCTAACTGGTCTGCTGCCCGGGTGACATTTCGCTCCCGCAACAGCGCATCCAGGTAAACCAGCAAATTCAGATCAATTCTCGATACATTCATGCTTTTGGCGACTTCTGGTCAGCGCATCCCTGCCTGTTATTCATCGTTTTTATGTCGAAGATAATAACTATAAATTTCCGAAATTTTCTCACACTCCATAGAATTCGTCACGTTCATGTAGTTCACCAAAATCAATCACTACAGGAGTAACGCATGACTGCCTATAACCGCCAGGAAGAAATCGCCCGCATTGAGAAGGACTGGGCCGAGAATCCCCGCTGGAAAAACGTCAAGCGTACCTACACCGCGGAAGATGTTGTACGCCTGCGCGGTTCCGTCAAGATCGAAAACACCATCGCCCGCCAGGGTGCCGAGAAGCTCTGGGACCTCGTTTACGGTGGCCAGGCCAAGAAAGGTTATGTGAACTGCCTTGGCGCCCTGACGGGTGGTCAGGCGGTTCAGCAGGTTAAGGCCGGTATCGAAGCCATCTACCTGTCTGGCTGGCAGGTTGCTGCGGATAACAACAGCGCCAGCAGCATGTACCCTGACCAGTCCCTGTACCCAGTCGATTCTGTTCCTGCTGTCATCAAGCGCATCAACAACAGCTTCCGTCGTGCTGACCAGATCCAGTGGAAGAACGGTGTGAACCCGGGTGATGACAACTACACCAACATGTTCGCGCCTATCGTTGCTGACGCAGAAGCCGGTTTCGGCGGCGTTCTGAACGCTTACGAGCTGATGAAGCACATGATCGAAGCCGGTGCGGCCGGTGTTCACTTCGAAGACCAGCTGGCTTCCGTCAAGAAGTG
>NZ_BAABFL010000098.1:0-951 GCF_039540975.1 Kistimonas scapharcae | reverse complement strand
CCATGACACGTCTCCTAACCCAAGGAAAACCAGTGTCGTAAGTTTAGACGGGAGAATGGCTTATGTTAGGTGGTAATCAGGTTGTTTTTTTGGTGGTTATCAATTGGTTTGATTAGGTTTTTATAGTGGGTTTATTGCCATTATTTATTGGAGGCCATCTTATAAAAGATTAATTTGGTCGCCTATAATGCAAGTTAATTTGAGCTTGTATGTTTATGTCTACTGATCTTACCGATAGCCAATGGGAATATATTGAGCCCTTTATTCCATCACTACCTATCAGGGCTGATAGAAGAGGTCGGTCATGGATAACAGCCAGAGACGTATTGAATGGCATCCTTTGGGTTCTCAGGACAGGCTCACACTGGTACGAAATGCCTGACTGCTATCCTCCCTATCAAACCTGTCACCGTCGCTTTCAACAATGGGTAAAGCAAGGTGTCATGGATTGTCTTCTTGAAGCCCTGGCAGAAGATCTTGAAAGACGTGGGCAAATTGATCTCAATGAATGCTTTATCGATGGCTCTTTCTCCTCTGCCAAAAAAGGGGGAACGGAGTGGGAGCAACCAAAAGAGGCAAGGGTACCAAGATCATGGCGATTGCAGACCGTAATGGTCTTCCTGTCGCCCTATGGGCAACAAGTGCTACGCCACATGAAACACAGTTAGTTGAAGAGCTGTTGCTACAGAGGTCCATGTCTACTTTGTCAAAAAAACTGGTTGGTGACAGGGCTTATGATAGTGATCCACTGGATCTCACGCTTGCAGAGCAAGGCATTGAGCTTATAGCGCCGCATCGCAAAACAAGAGTCAAACCTCAAACACAGGATGGTCGGTCACTGAAAGATACAAGCGCCGATGGAAAGTAGAGTGAAGTGGTTATAGTTTTCCGGACACACAAACAAGGGTAATCTTGAAACCCTATTAAGGTGTGTGAGCATGTCGGAAAAGA
>NZ_BAABFL010000097.1:0-1374 GCF_039540975.1 Kistimonas scapharcae | reverse complement strand
GTGATCAACAAGGACGAGGCCAACCAGGTCAGGTTCCTGTTTGAGCTGTTCGCCGAAAACCACTCTCTCTCGGAAACCTGTCGTATGGCCAACCGCCAGGGGCTTCGAACCAAGGCCGTCTATCGGGATGGTGTGTTGGCCCAGGGCGGCAAACGCTGGAACCGGGCAGTCCTCTACCGGTTGTTGAGAAACCGCCTGTACCGCGGCGAAATCAGCGACAAGAAACGGGGCAAGTGGTATCCCGGGGAACACAAGGCCATTGTAGGGGAAGACCTCTGGAACCGGGTGCAGGCCGTCTTCGAGATCAACGGAGAGCAACGGCGCAAACAGTCGTTATGGAAGAACTCACCGGCCTTTTTGCAGGGACTCATTATCGGCCCTGACGGGCTGGCGCTGGTTCCCAGCAGCACTCGGCGTCGGGGCAAGCAATATCGCTACTACGTCAGCAGCAAGGGCGTGAAGGAAAATTATGCGTCCATGGCCCTGCCGCCAATACCCGCGCAGGAAATAGAAGCGGCCGTGATCGATCGTGTTGGAAAGCTGCTGGCAACCCCGTCAGTGATCTTGCGGGTGGCCCAGTGTCTTGATACGACACCGGATACCCAAAAGATAGCGACCATCCGCGAGGCGCTGACAGACCTCAGCGCCCTCTGGCCAGAGCTCTACCCTAATGAGCAACGCCTGCTGGTCCACCAGGTGTTGGACAAGATAACGCTTGAAGATCAAACCATTACCATGACGTTTAAAACCCCTGCCCTGATGGAACTGGGCGCACAAATGCCAGAGGAACGCGCATGAAGAGAATAACCGTTACGGGGCCTGACACTGTCACCCTCAGCGAGGACGGGCAANAAAGAACACCCGTCACCTGCGCTCCGTGACGCCCTGGTGCGCGCCCACATATGGTTGCGACGGCTGGAAACCGGAAAGGCAACCAGCCTTCAGGACATCGCCAAACAGGAGGGTATGAGCGCCAAAGGGCGTGTTTCATCCCTCTTCAGGTTGGTTAACCTGTCCCCCACTATTCAGGAAGCGATTCTGACTGGTGAAGGCTTGGGTCTTCTGGCACTGGACGACTTTATGGCACCGTTTTCAGATAACTGGGTTGAACAGGAGAGACAGTTTTTGCCACACATAAGCGATCAGTCGTAAACCGCAGATGCAAAAAAGGGCAACACCCAAAGGTATCGCCCTTTCTTTTTCACTTCGACCCCGAAGGGTCAGTGACAATCTGTCGCTTAGATAACTTCGATATCTTCAGCCTGAGGACCTTTCTGGCCCTGAGTCACGTTGAAGCGTACCTGCTGGCCTTCAGCCAGGGAACGGAAGCCATCGCTCTTGATCTGACGGAAATGGGCAAACACGTCAGGACCA
>NZ_BAABFL010000096.1:0-5988 GCF_039540975.1 Kistimonas scapharcae | reverse complement strand
ATGAAAGCATGAGCGGTAGCAACATACTGCGGATTTTCAGGCTTGGTTCAAGGCTTTCAATGAAACGTCAACAGCCCCTAATTGCTAAATAAAATATCAGAGGTATCACTGATAGGCGTCCATGTTTGAATATTGGATAAAATTGCCTACATTTGGGGCTTCACCGACACCTTCCTTCTGCAACCTCGCCAGGCCACTATGATACCCTCAACCACAGATGCATTGATGCGGCCATTGCCCATTCGCTGGCTGCCGATGCTCATGTTAACCGTGGGAATGATCTTGACCAGCGCCCTTTATGGCCAGGACGAACCTATTCCAGCACTCCGCTACCAGCAGATGATAGGAACAGGCTTTGCTACCAGCTGGTTCAAAACAGAACCTCCCGAGACGTCAGAACTGCCCGATGGCCATCTTATGCAAACAATGGTTGATCTTCGCAAAGCCGGATTCAGTAACCTCCGGTTAAGAGCCAGGGCAGATATCTACGGGTTTGCCGACATCATCACGGACACAGGTGCTGAACCCGCACAATATCTGGATAAAGCCGCAATGGAGCGCTTCCTGACGGAACTGGAACGTGTCGTCACTATTGCCAATAACCATGGCATAACCCCCATCCTGTCATGGCTTCACCACGAAGCGGAAAGTCGAGCCAGCACACAGGATGGTGAAAACTATGTCGCCTGGTGGTCAGTGGTTGCCGAATATTTCAGGGATTTTCCCCCAACATTGGGGTTTAACCTGATGACCGAGATCGGTATCCAGGGGTTTGGCGGCCTGCGCGTTGATCCATCGTTGTCCAATGAATGGATGCGTCATGCGATGGCCGCCATACGGTCTACCGGTGGAAACAACGCCACCCGAAATCTCATCCTTACTTCTCCCCTGAAGACCGAAAAAGGCCTCACAAAATTGGAAAGTGACCTGTTTAACGGGAAGCACATACTGGCCGAATGGCACCGTTATGCCTCTGGCCCAAACCAGCGGGGGGGCAACAAAGACTGGCACGGAGACGGTTCACCTGAAGAGCGTCGTATTTTACTGGATGCCGTGGCAACAGCGCGGCAATTCCAGCAGTCCAGAGGCATCCCAACCTGGCTGGGTGCCTGGATGCCCTGGGACAACGCCAATGCCTCGCTTGATCAACAGGAAATCAACGCATTTGCTACCTTCTTCACCACTACCCTGGCCAGCCAGCAGATCCCCTGGTCCATGAATGAACTGCATGCTGTCTACAGCATCAAGGATAACCAGTGGCGAAAATGGGTCCGAACCGGCCGGGAACACTCTCTGGTTATCAATATGGAAGACGTCATGGCCGCTATTGAAAAAGGCCGGAAAAAAGGGGAAAACGTACCATCGAAAGACGTCTCCGCTATTAGAGAATAAACCATAGACTTCGGTTGTTACGACTGATGTCGTTTACACCAATCACTACACTATAAACGACAATTGACATATTAATACTCACTTTCGGGAGCACCGAATGAACATGACGCGCCTTGGCATCACCGCCGCCATTGTCACCACATTAACGGCCTGCAGCAGCCTGCCGGAAGGGCGCTGGCAGGAAAGTACGCCCGCAGCCGGCACCAAGGCCATGACACTGGATATCCAGAAAGATCGTATTTCCGCCTATGCCGGCTGTAACCGCATGATGGGCAAAGCCCAGATGGAGGGTGGTCATCTGGTGGTCGGCAATATGGCCACGACCCTGATGCTGTGCCATGGCAAAAACGCCAAGCGGGAAGAAGCCCTGAAACAGCTGCTGGCCAGCAAGCCTGTCGTTGAGCAGCACGGTGACCAGCTGACCCTGTCCTCAGACGATGACAGCTACACCTTCATCAAACAACCGTCCATGGAAGACGGAAAAACCCTCTTTGTTTACGTCGCGCCAGAAAAAGCCCCTTGTGTGGGTGTGGCGCCCATGGAGTGCCTGCAGATTCGCGAAGACAAGAGCCAGCCCTGGACACTCTATTACGGCACCATCGAAGGGTTTGCGCCTGAGCCCGGCATTGCCTATCGCCTGCGTATCAAGGAATTCGATGTCCCCAATCCGCCGGCAGATGCCTCCAGCAAGCGCTGGATTCTGGATATGATCGTTGAGCAGGAAGTCGTCACACCTTAATGGTGCACAAGGCGCCGCAAATGCGGCGCTTTAATCCGTTTGCTCCAGTGGCTTACGGGCATAAATCCGGCCCACCAGCACCTTGGGGCCGAGGCGCATCCTCTGGTAACCATTCGGGTAGTGGATATAGTGATTAATGATACGACTATCGGCAAAAGACCGTTTTTCCCAGAGATTAAAATGACGGCCTAACCATGCCCTGGTTTTCATCAGCCCTAAAATGCTGCGTTGCTGCCATAGCGGCGGTGCTTTCAGCCCCAAAACCTTAAGCAACTGTTCATCATTAATCAGCGTTGCCACCAGTGTTTGGGTCAATGGCCTGATCCAAACGGGCAACAAGGCCGCAAGCCCTCCTAATATACCGACGGTGACTTTCTCGGCTTCCGGTGTATAAGTCTGATGTGCCTGTTCGTACGCTGTCTTCCATTGCTCAAACGCCTCATAAGAAGGTGGGATATCCTGAATATTCATCGCCTCGCCAAGATCGCGGAACTCCCTGTATAGCGCTTCTTTTTCATTCACTGTCATAGCGCGCCAGCCAAAAACTGCATTCCAGCGTACCGTTTCAAAAATAAACAGGGACAGTGTGTAGAGAAATTCATGGTTAGGAATCTTATAGAAACCATGAATCTGATTGAGATGCCCCACCATCTCCCTACCGGCCGGGCTGTCAGGTCCCGGCTGCATGATTTCCCGCAGAATGGCCTTGGTATCATCCAGACGTTTGGTGCTTTCTTTTTCATAACGTCCGGTTTGGTGCAGTAACCGGGCAATGCCAGGAATACCGAAAGTTTTCAGCTGGGCCAGTTCGCCGGCAATCAATGTATCCAGGGGGAACTCATGCTCAGCCATGATTCGAACCATCTCATGATAGTTCTCCGCCGGATCCAGTTCGGCCAATTGTCGGGTGTACTTGCCTGTGCGCAATGTCAGCATGGTTTACCTGCATTCTGAGGTATTTTTTCTCTGAGTTAAGCCTTAATGCATTAAGGCCCCTTCACGTTAACATGACCCATGTGATGAAACCCATTATCGAATCCCAGTGGAACAACGAAGTCCCTCCTGTATATTATTAAGTGTTAACACCTGAAAACCGTTCCACCTCCGTGACCGGCCGTAGTGCTTCAGGACTTCATTCATGCTCAGGGAAAACGACTACCAATGAGCCAGAGAAAAAAACGCATCTTGTCACTGGGACTGGTTGCCGGTGTTATCGGTGCCACCGCCCTGCTGTTACCCGCCATCAGTGGACAGTTGATCAACGGGCAGCTCAGCCGCCAGATTCAGGCAATTGCCGATACCAACCACTACACCGTCAGCCAGCTGGAATTGAACAAGGGGTATACCGAAACCCAGCTGACGGCCCGCCTGGAAGGCAAGGACCTGCGCAAACTCAACGGGGAAAGCATTACGCTTGAGGGCACTATCCATCACGGCACCCTTCTGTCATTACCCAATATGGCGACGGCATCGCTGGATCTGCATTACGCCATGACCCAGGAGCCCATGCAACTGGATATTCCCGGTAAACTTACCCTCACTCAGGGTTGGGGTGGCCGAACCCGGGTGACGGTTGAAGCCGGTGAGTACAACATTCCGCTGGATCCGGAGAGTGACCTTCAGCTACAGATTTCCGGAACACAGGCCAGTTACGACAGTGGCATGCAGGATGGCAGTGGCACCACCCTCAACCTGACACCGGCCGACTGGAAAATGATTGAGCGTGGCGAGCAGGTAGGCGGCATTAGCTTCTCCGAGGGGGTTCTTACGCTTGAAAACGGTTTCAACCAGTGGCTGATGACCATACCGGAACTGACCGTCACAGGTGTCACACCTATAGGTGTCCAAACACTGCTTTCGATCGCCGACCTGAAAATCAGCAACCGTGAGCAGGTGGAGAACGACCTGCTGTCATCCACTGCCCGGCTGGAAACCGGCGCCGTGGTTATCCCCATGATGCCGATACCGTCAGGCAAGGAGTTTATCAACAGTCTGGCGATTCAGTTCTCTGCCGAGAACCTCAGTGTACCAGCCCTGCAAAAACTGCTCAGTATTGGCCAGTCCATGGATTCACTGGAAGCCGAGCAAGGGCGTGAGGAATTGCTGGCAGTTGCTATCGAGTTCACCCGGCACCTGCCGCGTTTCGCTATCGACAGTATTGATCTCGATACCGTGCAAGGCAGTGTCTCCCTGGGCTTCAGCGTGCAGGGCAACCAGCATACCGGTGATCTGCTGACCCAATACCTGAATGAGCCACCTGTTACTGAAGCGGACAGCCAGGCCTT
Organism: Kistimonas scapharcae; assembly: GCF_039540975.1. Taxonomy (NCBI): domain Bacteria; kingdom Pseudomonadati; phylum Pseudomonadota; class Gammaproteobacteria; order Oceanospirillales; family Endozoicomonadaceae; genus Kistimonas; species Kistimonas scapharcae. The sequence continues at coordinate 1,572 of NZ_BAABFL010000096.1, read as the reverse complement.
GAGCAAACAGGCGCTGAACGCTTTTAACAGTACCGTCTCATTCTCAGCAACGGATTCCTTGATCAGCTGGGGTTGTGAGCACTTCGGCAGTGCCGCTGCCATGGCTGACGGCAACCCGCCCAGCCACGCCAAGCGCATGGCCAACATGTGCCAGGAGATGGCCATTTCCGGCGATTTCCTGATGATGGCCTGCGACACGGAGGTAGACATTGCGCGTAAGCAACTCTGCCTGACAGCGATGGAAGAGGTACGCAAACCCTGGGTGGAAGAGCGAAAGCTGATGTTCCGCCTGGAGGAAGGCATTTTCAGCATCAATGATGTCCCGGTTGAATTGCCAGTTGGCCACTAGCGCCTACAAGGGGACATACGTAACTGCTTGTAGCACTGGCTGCAGATTGTTTCTGCAGCCAGTTCACTAGAAGCCATCTCATAGCTTTGCGCTCCAGTCGTGCATATAAGCAATGTATGCACGGGTGACCGAAAATGCTGGGTAAGGGTTGTCTATTATTTGTAGAAATCATCACTCTAAATAGGTCTAAGATAGCGCCTACTTACTTCAGCATTAATACAGTAAAACCCTCAAGAGTGATTTTTGATTATTCCCTTATTTTTTTCATACATTCGCCTTATAGAAAATACCATCCGTTTAACTTTCGTCACAGTTAATCGAATAGCCTGCTGTATATTCATTTATTCACACTGCAAGCTCCAATAACGGGTCATGAATCAGACCCGTTGATTACGTATATATAACAGTCGCCAGTAATGGTTATGCTGCGCATTTTGGATTATGGCTGTCATTAACGTTGTATGCCCCAGCTGTGAAAGCATTGATGGTGTTGTGAAAAACGGTAAAGCAGAGTCCGGACTGCAACGCTATCTCTGCCGACACTACAAACGCAGCTTTCAGCTCGATTTCATCTATAACGCTAACAAACCGGGCACCCACGAACGGATTAAGGATATGGCGATGAATGGCTCGGGAGTCAAGGATACGGGGCGTGTTCTCAGAATCAGTCCAACCACCGTCATCAGCCATCTAAAAAACTGGCGCCACCGAACGTGACAGCGCTGGCTTTTCTATGCCTGGANGAATAGACTGATAGCGCTGATCAAACCCTATAAATTCAGGTTTTTCTGTACGGATGACTGGAAACCGTACACCGCCGAACTGCCGGAAGAGCGCCACTTTGTCAGCAAGGCATTTACCCAGAGTATTGAAAGAAACTATCTGACGCTGCGGATCCGGATTAAACGGTTGAATCGAAAGACTATCTGCTTTTCCCGTTCAGAGGAGCTACGCGACAAAGTCATCGGAGAGTTCATCTCCAGAATGTGGTATCAACCGGTTTGAAACATGACCAAAAGAGGAGCAAGCGATGCAATACGCCGTTCGTGTTTTTGGCAGAAACCTCAACGAATTTAGTATGCTTTCTGCGTTATTTTTTCAATGCCGTAATCGTATCAATCCCGCGCATCAGTCACTGGTTGATCTGAAGCAGTAAAAATGGACATCCGCCTAAGCTGCCTTTGCCAACTCAAAATTCATGGGAGTCATATACCCCAATGAAC
>NZ_BAABFL010000095.1:0-7649 GCF_039540975.1 Kistimonas scapharcae | reverse complement strand
TTTTGTGCAAAAACTGTACTCTGTTGCCAAAAGTACGGCCAGCTTGCTCACATTCCCAAGGTTAAGCGGGATTTAAGGTGTTTACCCCTGCGTATTTTGAACTGACCGTCGGCATTATCGCCAACCAGCAGAAAGGCTCAATCAGCAATATTGAGGAGATCCTCTCTGACAGGGTTGGTACGGTGTCTGGCTATGCCTCGGAAGAGATACTCCGCCGCCAATACCCGGAGGCTGATATTGCATCCTTAAAATCGCCCCAGGACGGGCTTTTGAAGCTTGGTGATGGCGAGATCGACTATTTCATTGACTATGTGTTGTCATCAACCTACTACAGCCGAAAAATGTCCCTCCCGGAACTCAAGGTGGTAGGGCTGACAAAGCTTTCACTGCCTCTCAGTATCGCCAGCCGGAAGGATGAGCCTATACTCGCCGCCATTCTTGCCAAGGGGCAAGCCACCATTACCCGCAAAGAAGTCAACAACATCATCCTCCACTGGATGGAAAACGCCACTCATCGCCATCCCAGCCCACTGATGATAGTAGGGGTAATCCTGGCCGTGCTGATCATCATCGCCTTAATGGCCATGCTCTGGCGCCACCAGCAGGCTGATCATCAATAAATGAAATCCTCCCCTTGGCCAAATATGACAAAACGTGGATCAGGCGACGCTACGCGCCTGAATAATCCTTAAGCAAAAATCGTGATAACTGACTGCATGCGCAAAAAATAGCAGGCGCTACTGTGCAAGCTAATCGGCCATTGCCTGTCTGCCCGAAGGCAACTACCGCATCCCTGTCGCGACAACCGTAAATTAAATCAAACGACTATTCACTTATTTTGAACAGGCCAGTAAGCTTGCCCTGTTGAATAAGGAACTGTAGCGAATCATGGTCACTGCGTTTTCTCCGCCACCGGACTTTACCTGCAACAAGGAACTCGATATCGGCCACAATGACTGGGACAAGTCAGAATATCTGGCCCTGTCGCAAACGCAGATGGCACGCTTCTTTCCGACATTGGAAATCGACAACGGCCCCGTCACCGCGCCATTACACTATGCCGAAACCCCGTGGGATATCAACGGCACCCGCTTTAGCGACCCGCTCATCGAAGGACGCAACATCAGTGGCGAACAGCTGCTGAACCGGCGCCTTTATAATGACGGGCTGCTGGTACTGCACCGCGGCAGCGTAGTACACGAATCGTATCGCAACGGCCTGCGCCCCGAAGACCGCCATGTGATCCACTCCTGCAGCAAGTCCCTGTGCGCGATGGTCGCTGCCAAGGCCATTGATGAAGACAGGCTTGATACCCGCAAACGCGTCATCGATTTTCTGCCAGAGCTGGCCCAACATCGCAGCTGGGCCGATATTCGCGTCCAGCACCTCATGGATATGCAGGCCGGCCTGCGCTACAGCGAAAACTACGCCGACGACAATGCCGATTACTGGTCATACTCCCGCGCCGCCGGCTACTACCCGCCCACCGCAGAGCATCCGGCCATCGGCATTCGCCGCTGGACCATCGAGCAGCTGCATGAGCCCCAACACCCACCCGGCACCGCCTTTGTCTACAATTCCTGCCTGACCAATGTGCTGGCGATGGTGCTGGAAGCGGCCTGTGAATGCCCCTTTCCTCAACTGCTGGAAGACAAGCTCTATCGCCATATCGGCGCCGAGCAGACAGCCCTGTTCAATACCGATTCACAGGGCTTTGGCATCATCGAAGGGCAGATCAATCTGTGCCTGCGAGATCTGGCACGGGTCGGCATGCTCGCGTTGAATGAAGGGGTAACGGCGCTGGGCGAGCGTCTGCTGCCGGCACACTTCTTTCAGGACTGCTATCGCCCCGATACCGGCCTGCAGGCCGCCTATCATGCCGAAAACCGCGATCCGGTCTTTGCCGATGGGCAGTACCACAATCAGTTCTGGATCTTTGAGCCACATAAAAGCCGCTATGCCATGCTTGGTATTCACGGTCAGTTTGTCTGGATCGATAAGGCGCAGGAGCTGTTGATAGCGGGCCTCGGTTCATACCCGCATCAGGACAGTCATCTCATGCTGAAAACCCTCAACACCTTGTGGCAGGGGATTGCAGTCATGGCCCGCACACGCTGAGCGGGCCTCTGCGCCGCGAGAGCTCGCAGTGGCTGGAAGACTTGTTCATCAGCCGGTTAGAAGAATGCATCGGCCTTTTCAAAAGGCCTTATTTTCTGAATGGATATCAGTAAGTTACAGCCAGCCTGAACATTCTCACAACGCGCCATCCTGCGCTTTTCCCGTTTCAACTCTCCGCCACACCGCCGATATAACCCTACGCACCTTCCTGTAGAGACAATCGATGAACACAGGCGAAACCTATGCGACGGGTAAAGTCCCCAGCAATCCACGTTGGTTACTAGCCTGTCTGTTCCTGATGGAAATCCTGGTCTCGGCAGGACTCTATATATTTGTATTGCAAGAAGAAGAAAACCAGTGGGAACAGGACTTCAAAAACCAGAGCTTCCAACTGATGGCTGCGGCTGAAAATGGCCTTAAACAAATTGAGAATACCCTAACCCATCTTACCGCTTTTGCTGCCTCTCATGATTCGATAGCACGTAACACCTTCACTCATATTGCACAGCCGGTCTGGCGCGAAAACAATGATATCCAGGCCGTCGAGTGGATCCCCCGGGTACCCCATGCACAACGGGATGCCATGGAGAAAGCAATCAGGGATAACGGTTTCCCCACATTTCGCTTTACTGAACGCAACCAGGACAACCAGCTTGTGACCGCAGGCAAACGTGACGTCTATTATCCGGTCTATTATCTGGAGCCCCACAAAGGCAATGAAGCCGCCATGGGCTTTGACCTGGGATCCAACATCGCCCGACTGACAGCCATCAACAACGCCAGGGATACGGGAAAAACGTCAGCCTCGTCCCCCATCAACCTGCTTCAGGCAAACAGCCAGCACCGGGGCATCTTGCTATTCTCTCCCGTATTTAGCGGCGACAACCGCTCCCCTGAAACATTCAGGGGTTCCATGTTGATTGTATTGAACATGAACACGTGGTTTTCCTCACTCTGGCGAGACCACCACCTGTCTTTACCCTCACACGTGACCCTGGTGGATATTTCAGACACCGACACGCCGCACAACCTGGTTTCGTTTCCCGACACGGCATCCGGCACATTGGCAGAGAAACACCTTCGCGTCAGCCGACTCATCCCCCTCGCAGACCGCCGCTGGCAACTGGTCATTGAGGCCACGGAAAAACCACTGAGCCACCACATGGTTGCCGGCGGCGGCGCCGGTGCCCTGTTTCTGTCCATGGCCGTGTTGACGCTGGTGATTCGCCAGGCAATAAACCGTAAACAACTGGTAGAAAAGACGGTCATAGAACGTACACAGCAACTGATCGAAGCCAAGGAACGCACAGAGCATGAACGGCGGTTTGTCACCAGCATTCTTGATAACACCCTGGATGGCATCATCACGATTAATGCCAAGGGGATGATTGCTTCGTTTAACAAGGGCGCACAAACCATTTTTGGCTATACCCCGGAAGAAGTCCGGCACCAGAATGTCAAAATGCTGATGCCGGAACCTTACCACTCCCAGCACGACGGTTACCTTGCCAATTACCTGAAAACCGGTGATGCCAAGGTCATTGGTATTGGCCGTGATGTGATCGGTTTGCGAAAGAATGGGGAAGAGTTCCCGCTCTGGCTGGGAATCAGCGAAATCGAGTCTGGGGGTGAAACGCTCTTCATCGGTATGGTGCGGGATTGTACGGAAAAGAAACAGGCTGAGGACAAACTGCTCGAAGCCAAGGAACGTGCTGAACAAGAACGCCTGTTCGTCACCAGTATTCTTGATAACACCCTGGATGGCATCATCACGATTAATGCCAAGGGGATGATTGCTTCGTTTAACAAGGGCGCGCAAACCATTTTTGGCTATACCCCGGAAGATGTCCTGCACCAGAATGTCAAAATGCTGATGCCCGAACCTTACCACTCCCAGCACGACGGTTACCTTGCCAATTACCTGCAAACCGGTGATGCCAAGGTCATTGGTATTGGCCGTGATGTGATCGGTTTGCGAAAGAATGGGGAAGAGTTCCCGCTCTGGCTTGGAATCAGCGAAATCGAGTCTGGGGGGGAAACGCTCTTCATCGGCATGGTGCGGGATTGTACCGAGAAGAAGCAGGCGGAGGACAAGCTGCTCGAAGCCAAGGAGCGTGCTGAACAAGAACGCCTGTTCGTCACCAGTATTCTTGATAACACCCTGGATGGCATCATCACGATTAATGCCAAGGGGATGATTGCTTCGTTTAACAAGGGCGCGCAAACCATTTTTGGCTATACCCCGGAAGAGGTCCTGCATCAGAATGTCAAAATGCTGATGCCCGAACCTTACCACTCCCAGCACGACGGTTACCTTGCCAATTACCTGCAAACCGGTGATGCCAAGGTCATTGGTATTGGCCGTGATGTGATCGGTTTGCGAAAGAATGGGGAAGAGTTCCCGCTCTGGCTGGGAATCAGCGAAATCGAGTCTGGGGGGGAAACGCTCTTCATCGGCATGGTGCGGGATTGTACGGAGAAGAAGCTGGCCGAGGATAAACTGCTCGAAGCCAAGGAACGTGCTGAACAAGAACGTCTGTTTGTCACCAGTATTCTAGATAACGCCCTGGATGGCATCATCACGATCAACGCCAAGGGCAAGATCGCTTCATTCAACAAGGCCGCCCAGACGATTTTTGGTTATTCCCCTGAGGATGTCCTGCACCAGAACGTCAAAATGCTGATGCCCGAGCCTTACCGCTCTGAGCACGATGGATACCTTGCCAATTACCTGGGAAGTGGCGATGCCAAAATCATAGGCATTGGCCGTGAGGTACCCGGATTACGGAAGAATGGCGAGGAGTTCCCACTCTGGCTGGGTATCAGCGAAATCAAGGTCGGGGACGAATCCCTCTTTATCGGCATCGTGCGCGATCGAACAGAGAGAAAGCGTATTGAGGAAATGCGCAAGAATATTATTTCCATTGCCAGCCATGAACTCAAAACCCCTCTCACTGCGATGCATGGTGCGCTCGCCATGCTGCAGTCCGGCATCGTCCCCCCGGAATCACCGCAATTCAAGGAACTCTTAGCGATTGTTGAAAACAATTGCAAGCGACTGTCACGCATGGTCACCGATATGCTGAACCTTGAACGCATTGAAAGCGGCGCCCTGTCCCTGGACATGGCAACAACCGACCTGTGCGCGCTGGTCAATACCGCCATTACGGATGACCAGTATTATGCTCAACAGTATCAGGTCACCCTGCAGGCGGAGACGCCTGACGAACCCGTGGAAACCATGGTCGATGCGGACAAGCTTCACCAGGTACTGACCAACCTGATCTCCAATGCGGTCAAGGCGTCGGAAGCCGGCGACAGCGTCACCGTTCGACTCTCCCGTCAGGCCTCTGATAGCCAGGTGATGATTGCTGTCGAGGACCATGGCACAGGGATCCCCAAGTCATTCCAGGATCACGTTTTCGACAAATTCGCCCAGGCCGATGACCTGAACACCCGAAAGCATGAAGGCACCGGCCTGGGGTTGAGTATCTGTAAGTCCATCATTATGGAACACGGCGGAACCATTGATTTCGAGTCAACGGAAGGGGAAGGGACAACCTTCTATGTCCGGCTGCCGCTGGCGTGAGCAACCCGTCAGGCGGACACTTGCTGGAGGACACAGGCCCGCATGGGCAGGCTGATGGTCACTGTCGTCCCCCCCCGGGGCGTTGTGTCGAACGCCATTACACCGTCATGTTCTTTCACGATGGCATTCGTGATGGTTAACCCAAGCCCTACTCCGCCAAACCTGCGGATGGCAGACCCGTCACTCTGGGTGAACTTGTCCAGCATCTCTCCCTGCCCGGTATCCGGCATCCCGACGCCATGATCCACGATCACCACATGGGCCACCCCATCCTCAACCGTGATCGACACCTCCACGCGCTGCCCGGATTGTGAGAATTTACAGGCATTCGACACCACGTTGGTAAACGCATGCACCAGCTGCTTATGATCGGCCTGGACATAACAGCTTGCCTGCGTTGTCTCATTGCTGATCACAACACCGCATTTTTCCGCCAGCACACGGTTCAGACTGCAGGCCTCTTCCAGGACTTCCACCAGGTCAACACGGGTCATATGGAATTGCATCTGACCATTTTCAATCTGCTCTATGGCCAGCATGTCCACCACCATGGCCAGCAACCGGTCCAGGCTGTCACTCGCCATCTGGACAATATGCTGCGCCGACTCGGTCAACGTCATGACGGCGCCACTGCTGAGCAATCCCAGCGCACTCTTGATCGTTGTCAGGGGGGTTCTCAGCTCATGGTTGACATTGGCAATGAACTCGCCTTTCAGGCGGTCGAGTTCACGGCTCAGGGTCAAATCCCTGATCACCACGCAGAATCCGTTATCCTTGGCCTCATTCAATCGTGTGACGGTCAACTCCATCGGGAAACGGGCGCCATCGGGCTTAACACCATCATATTTATGGGTGATCAGGTGTTGCCGTTGCTGCATCGCGTTCAGCAGCTCCATCACCGCACGGTCTTCATGACGATCATCCGAACTCGCCCGATAGAGAAACCGGCTGAAATCATGTCCGATCACCGCGCCCTCAGCGCAGTCAAACAGCTGCTCTGCCACGCCGTTGCTGGTCATGACACACCCCTGTTCATCCAGGGTAATGATGCCGGCCACCACACTGTCCAGAATCGCCCGCAGGTAGGCCTCCCTGGCCGCCAGGTTTGTCTCGGCGATTTCCCTTAACCGATTTTCATTGATGGCCTCAAAGATGCCCAGCCCCGTCTGCAAGACGGCCTGCAGGGTTTCGATATCATGCTCCTGAAATCCCCGTTCACGGTTGGCCAGGCAAACAATTGCCATGACCTGGTTTTTCACGACCAACGGGATAACGGCGACGGATTCCACGGCAGGGAAACCGGCAGGAAACCCAAAGCGCTGGGGTTCATCCCAGCAGTCACTGTCGATGAACTGTCGTCCGGAAGACATGGCATGACGCAGGGAGGCATGGCAGTTCACGGTATCCATGGGAGACAGCTCATGCCCGGTCTGGTTCATCGTTTCATAGCCGTCGCCCCGGCATTTCACGGCAACGTAGTGAAGGGCTGAATGCCCACCATCCTCCTGCACCTGGGCCAGGTAACCGCAACCACTTTCACTGAGATGCATCAGATCGGCAAGGAAGCACGCGTGGAAGTGGTGGTCATCAAAACCGCGGATATAATCTTTCTGCAAGGCTGTGACAATTCTCAGCCGCTCATTTCTTTCATAGAGGTGCATTTCCCGTTCACGCAGTTTCAACCGCATTTTGTCGAAGGCGCCAATCAGGTCACCCACCTCATCAGGCCCCGGGTGAGGCAGGGGCGTATCATAAGCGCCGCGGGCATAATGTCTTGACGCATCCACAAGCTGCATCAATGGACGTGTGATCCAGTATTCCTGGATGAATGCGATCACGATGATGGCGATCAGCAGTATCAACCTTAAATCCCGCTTAACCTTGGGAATGTGAGCAAGCTGGCCGTACTTTTGGCAACAGAGTACAGTTTTTGCACAAAACG
>NZ_BAABFL010000094.1:0-1661 GCF_039540975.1 Kistimonas scapharcae | reverse complement strand
AGGCGGTAATGGGAACATGGGGATGAGCTTAGGCGGCAGAACGTGAAATCGCCTTATGTACCGGTTTTTGAGTACTTACCCATCAGCCGCAGTTCGGAACTCCCGCCCCTCACGCCAAATTCCTTCTTTCTTTTTCCTGTAGAACGCATGTCGAGTATCACCTGACAACTCGTAGTAACGATTCAGTTTCACCCACTGCAACATAATCACCTCCCTGTTTCTTTTTGGATAAACCGGGCTATAACACCCGGTTCAAATCCGCCGCTGAGGTCACATCCCCCTCAATGATTTCCCCTGTTCGCATATCCACCGTGACACCACCATCCCCTTCCTGCAGCACGGTGTCATTTTGCTGCGACAATCCCGCCTCAGCCCGTTCATCCAGACCTACAGCTGTCTGCGCTTCAATAGACACCGGCAGGTATTTGAACAATCGTCGGATCACGGTTTTCTTGGCCATCTCATCGAAGTGCGACTTCCAGGGTCCATCGTTTCCAGCCTTTGAACCGTCCCGAATGGCTTTGATTTCAGCCATGGACATATACTCCACCTGCCAGCCTCCGGAGGTCAGGTGACCTACCGCATAAACGCCGATCATTGTGTCATTGCCATTACGGGTCAGTGACGGCTTGTGGATAACCGTGGTCTGTGTGCCGTAGAGAATCTCGAACTCCTCACCTTCGTACACACACCGTGCATCGATGTGCTTGATAGCACCGGAACGTCGCGCCAGCTCCAGCATGCCGCGATAGCCCAGCATGAACTGGCACTCCAGCTTGTTCAGCTTGCGATTGAAATAGGGAATCAGATAGCAGTGCCCCAGTGCACCGNGCTTCGGTGTCTTTCTGACCTCGTTCATCACGACCGACAGCAGCCGTTCAGGCGTCAACACGGTTTGTTCAAGCGCCTGGGCTATGGTGTTCTTACGGCTGGCCAGCAGCGCTTTGATACCGGTACTGTTGCCCTGATGGTGTTGTAATTGCGACATAAACGCTCCTTGTCGGTTAGTCATCCAGATCCGCAGGCTTCGCCCACTCAGGGAGATCAATGGTTAAAAAGTCCGTGGCATAGGCAGTCCAGACGCCGGTCTCACGGCAACCATGGTAGTTATCCAGGTATTGGCGATACAGGTCATGGCCCTGCATGAGCAGTTCAGGGCTGGCCATATACAAACCGATGGCGTAAGGCGGTTCTTTTTCAATGGCCAGCCAGGCAAAACCGGTCGCCTTCATACCGGCATGGCGACAGGCCTCCAGATACATGGCGGCACTGATGTGATAGCCATAGTTGAAAATATCTTTCTGGAAGGCGGTGAACCGGGCGTCCCGGCAGGTCTTCAGATCAAACACCATACCCAGGTCTTCCCGGTAGTAATCCGGTCGTGCCCGACACCACTCACCGGTGTGGTTGTCGATGTAAAAAATGGAGCGCTCCGCCACGCCGCCGGAAAAACACTTTGCCGCTTTGGGATGTGCGACCACCGAGGCAATAACCCCCTCGGCCAGTGCCATATCATCCTCCGAGAGAATGGTTTTTGTCTCCGCCATTTCTCTTAAGAACTCATCCCAGATAATCACATCACTGTCGTGCGCCTTGATCAGGGCAGTCACATCCTCTTTCCGGGCTTTGGCGGGAATCTTCAGGCCTATCCCCTTGCAGTA
>NZ_BAABFL010000093.1:0-15309 GCF_039540975.1 Kistimonas scapharcae | reverse complement strand
AGATTGACTACAGGACTGGCACCATCCGGCCATTGGCTGAGGGTCACCTGTGCGCCGGTGTAATCAATGCTGCCGACGATGGTGCCCGCATTGGTAGCGGTGGAGAGATTCCTGATAATGGTGCCATCCCGGTCCTGATAGAACGCCCCGCCAAACTCAAACATCACGGAGCCCGGTACCAGCGGTTCTGATGTATTGGGCAAGAGCCGGATAAGCAAATCAGGCGCAGTGACACTTTCAGTTTCCGGCTGATGGGAAAGCGCGTTCTCCTGCGCCACCACCGACAGGGTATTGCCCTGGTAGGTTTCCGTCAGAGTTGTTGTATCACCCTCGACGCGCTGGCGGGTGTAGGTCTTGCCAGCGAACTCATAGCTATAGGTGTTGATCTTGTAGGTCTTATAGCTGTAGTTCTGTTCAGCCTCGATGGAAAACTCACCCGTGGCATAGTTGATGGAACCGGCGCGCCCCCCCTTCCAGCCCCCGGTACTGTCATCGGATACCGTATGGGTGACGTTGTAAATCCGGTCATAAATCTGGATGGGCTTGATATTGGTGCCTTTCCAGGCACTGGGAACCTCGCCGATCCGCTCACAGGTAAACGTCAGTTTGACACTGCCCGGTAACAAGGGCGCACCGGGAATAGTGCCGGTTGCGGTACCGCTGCCGTCCACATCAACACTGACCGGGCTGGTAATCTGGTTGCCCTGCTCATAGCTGACCGCGATGGCTGTGCCGGCATCAGGCAAAATATCCGGTACAAACGCCAGTTCTCCCGACGCATAAATCAGGCTGCCGGAACCATCACCGGCCAGAATCGCAGCACCGTTGTCGGTTAGCGTTTTGCTTTGGCCACCGCTGATATAGGTCACGGTAACGCTGCCCGGTTTAATCCCTGGATGTGCAGTGGTATGACGAACCTCCGGCTGTTGTGCAACCGCTGAGCCCGTATGGATGGTTAGCTCATCGGGAAATGGCAAGGAGTAACTGATCACCAATGCCGTGTCCACATCTGGCATGGCATCAAGGGTTACGGCTACTGAGCCGGTAGCGAAATCAATTGTGCCGCTGCCATTACCGGTCAGCAGTCCATTACCGGGGTCACGTAGCTCATACCATTTCCCCAGCGCCATGTAGCTCAGCACAAAACTGCCGGGACGGGGCTTTTCTTCCGGAAAAGCAAAGGTGTAGGTAAAGCCTCTATTCTGCAGTTCAATCTGAACGACTTCAGAGACACTGATGCCGGTTGCTGCAGTGCCCGGTTGCCAGTTTGCACTGGCATTACCGGTAAAGTAACTGCTGGTTCGATAGGCGTCGATTTGCCCGGTTTCATAATCGATGGTGATGCGCTCATAGGGATCGGAGCCTGAGACATGGTTGAACGCACCGGCACCATTGTCCTCATACGTACCACCGTCGATGGCCAGTACCAGGCTTTCCTTCACCACGCCGGCCCCCAGATAGGAGCGGGACTGGTTACCCTGGATATGTCCGAAAACCAGTGTCGTGTTTAAGGTGCCATTGCGCGTTGGCAAAATCTGGCGACTGCCGCTGTAACCGGGCTCATCAATTACCGCTGTTTCACTGGTGGCGCTGGGCACCAGGTGGGCATAGATACTGTTAACCTTGATTTTGGTGCTGCTGGCAGTGGCGGTTTCCTTGAGATGGGACGCACCATAGTATTTGGCGGCATCCGCGACCTGGGTGCTTTGCAGTCGGGTGAGTTTGGTGCTGTCTCTTCGTTCCGTACCGGTGGGGGTGGCTGTCCCGCCGGGAAAGGTCTGATCCAGCGGTGAGCTGATACCCAGCGTCAAACGACGACGGACAAAGTCCACATAAGTTTCATTTCGGCTGATGGTGAAGGTTTCGGTGCTGGCCGACACATCCGTGATGCGGATGTACTGTTCCTGTCCGGTATTCTCATCGAGCAGACGATAGACTTCACCAATTTCCGGCAGGCGATCCTCGGTTCGTTGGATGGCCTGAATACTGCGCTGGCCAACCAGCTGGTCACCCAAAAGTTCCCAGGACGCATCCACCGCTGGCACCACATAGGACTCAATCCGGTTGCGGGCCTCGGTACGCTCATCGGTCTGGCTGTCCGTGTTAAACAACAGGACATCGACTTTGCTATCCTGCGGCGGTTCGGTAATGATCAGATGAGCGCCCAGATAAGGATCGGTATTGTCAGTGCTGACACCGGCATAGACCTTCCGTAAAGAGACATCACCAAGGGTGCTATCAATGCGGGAAATATCCCGGAACAGGTTATTGATATCGCCATCAATCACTTCATTGCCCGTGGCTCGACCGCCGCCGTCAGACTCATCGGTCAGACGTTGTGAGGCGTAAAGTTTGACATCATCCGGAAGAATCGCCATCCATGGATCTCCGTTAATGATCAGGGTGCGACCGTTAGCAGCCTGACAGTGAGCGAGTAAAGGTAATCGTTATCGGGGTAGGCGTAGGGCAGCACTTGTTGTGCCTCGACAGCAGCACCATTACTACGGTCAAAAATCACCTGAAAGATTCGTGTATCAGGCAGGGTAAGCGTCATCACTTTTCCAGCTTCCGCTTCGAGCGTTTTCAGGGCATCAACCGTAGTGCGAGTTACCCAGCCCGACTGTTCCCCCAACAGTTCAATCTCCCGGCCATAAAGCTTTGCCTGCTCTTGCACCAACAAGGCACCGGTCAGGGTGCGCTCTGTTTCCTGCGCGACGGGCTGCCACTGGTATTCATTCACCCAGAGGAGATCATCCGGCAGCTCGATATCATCCAGCGTCATCCGATGGATCTCATGCCCGCAGTTTCCAGCGCCTTGAGGAGTTTCATTTCATCGCTGTCACGAATGCCGACGTCTACCTGTCCACCGGGATATTCCAGACGAATGATTTTCTCGGGAGTCGCTGGAGCACTGGTTTGTTGAGGAAGATTGGCATGTGTGAGTTTTGGTTGTTGTGAGGCCGGACGTTGTTCTTCCTCACGGATGCGCTCCTTTCGTTGCTCATCGTTAAGCTGACGACGTTTTTCGTTATAGACCTGTCGATTAAGCCGCAGGGATTTTTCCAGATTATTGATGGACTCGGCATCGCCCTTCTGCCGGGCATCGTTGAGTTCCGCCTCCAGTTCACGATTACGCTGCTCAAAGTTCCGTTTCTCAACCGCCTCCGTATTCCCTCGCAGCTGATCAAGTTCATTCTGCAGGCTTTCCAGGGTATTGCGGGTGCTGTCGTTGAGAGCATCCATCTGTTGTTTGGCTTGGGTTAGCGCACTATTCAAGGTACCGAGATCAGCCTCGTTGAGCAGGTTCAGGCTGTTACCCATGGAGGATGCCTGACGGGTAAAGGACTGGGCTGTCAGTTCACCGTTTCGCCATGCCTGCATCAACTCTTCAAAGGTTATTTTCTGTTCCAGAAATTTAATCTTGGTGACTTCTGCAGCAATTGCCGTCTCCTTGAACCAGTCACTGATGCCGGTGGCTTCCAGATGTCCCATGGACTGACTGAGCGCCTGAGCCTTTTGTTGTGCCTTACCAAGCTGCTCCCTGAGGATTGCTATTTCATCCCCTGTGTTACGAATTGCATCACTGTTGTTGCCGGCATTGATTGCCTGAAAGGCGGCTTCTGCAGCTGGGCTCATGGCATGGAGTTCAGTGGTAATGCCGTTAATATGGTTGGCCATCATGCCGGTGATGGATTGCGCGTCACCGGCTCTTTGAGTGAGCCCTGTAAATGCCTCACCCCCGTCGCTTTTGATGGATTTGAAACCGGATGACGTCTCTTTGGCAGCGTCCTTGAGTTCTTTCAGCTTGTCCTTGAGTTTTTCAGCCGCGCTCTGGTAGTCCTCAGCGGAGAGTTTCTGTTCGTTATAGGATCTCGCCAGGATGACACCGATATCCGCCAGTTCGGCACTGGTTTCTGACGCATCAATGGCATCCAGTGCGGACTGGATATCACTGTACAGGTTGGACGTGGATTCAGCGGTTTGTTCGTTACTCTGCTGGATATTGTCGTTTGTTGATTTGACGGTCGTCGCCGTCTTTTTAGCAGCTTGCTGTATCTGGCGCTGGCTGCCGGTAAAGGCTGAAGCCATGTTATCGAGGCTTGTGCGGATCTGTTTGGCGTCTTCTGCGGTTTCCCGGGCAAAGCCGGACATCACTTCTCGGGTGGCTTCACTGAAGTGACGGGTTTTCTGTGCCAGCTCATCGGCATCAAAAACCTCCAGCACATCGGCCACGCCTTGAGTAATCTGCGCCAAAGCACCGCTGATAAAGGTCGCAGCGCCCTTCACCACCAATGTGAAACTGTTAAAGAAAACGCTGATGGTATTGCCGATGATCCGAAAGGCGCCAACAATGCCGCTGGCCTGTTCGGCAATACTGGTAAAGCCCTGACGCACCCGCTCAACAAAGTCATCCAGGGTAATGCCTTCAAAGGCACCACGTATGCCTTCTGCCATGGCGATAAAGCTGTCTGATATCGCTTGGGCCAGCGCCTGTAACCGACCATCCTTATCGAGTTTATCCAGCTTGCTACTGAGCGTCGCCAAGGCTGAGTTCACATAATCCAGCCAGCCACTCTCGGCAACAGCGTTTTTGAACTCTTCCCAGCGATCCTTGAGGTTCGAAACATAACCGGACAACAGTTGCATATTGGCAGCCGCCGCTCCTGACGACGACCGGCCAATCTCGGTAATCAAGCCACGAATGACATCGGTGCCCAGCTTGCCCTGTTCGGAGAGTTTGCGCAGCTCGGTAACATTACGCCCTGTGACATTGGCCAGCAGCTCCCACACGGGGACACCTGCCTCAATTAACTGCCGGAGCTCTTCGCCCTGCAGTTTCTGCTTACCCCAGGCCTGTCCCAGCGCCAGGCTGATACGCTGCAGCCGTTCATAGCTGCCCCCCAGCTTGCTGTTCACATCAACCAGCGCCTGCAGGGTGCCGTCCATGGGATCCAGGCCGAAGTTCTTCAGGGTAACGAACGCATCGGTAACCTGTTGCAACTGCAATGGCGTGTTGCGGGTGAATTCACGGATCCAGTCAGTCGCTTCGCCCCCTGCTTCAATGGAACCCATGATGGCGTTGAGCTGGATGCGCAGACGCTCAAACCGATCCCCCGTTTCCAGAATCCCCGTCAGTGCACGTTTAATGAGGTAGAGACCAGAGGCGGCGGTGACCAGACGAAGGAAAGAACCCGACAACCGATTAACACTTTGCCGGGCATTATCTGCGTCGGCTGCCGTTTGACGGAAACGATTCCGACGCAGCGTCTCACGGGTGGTGCGGGCCTTGCGGGAAACGGACTGGTAGGCATCGGCTGTCGCCTTGAGCTTTTGTTGCAGCGATGCCTGCTGGCTGGCCAGATTGCGGTTGGAAAGCCCCTGTTTCTCAAGGGAGCGACGCAGCTCCGCTAACTTGTCCCGCTGCTTTCCGTACTGATCATTGAGCGCACTGACGGTCTTACGGGTCGAGGCCAGCTGCTGTTGCAGCCGTTTGGAAGGCTGTGCTGTCTTGCTGTAGGCACGGGCCAGTTCCACGACACGGTTTTGCGCTTCCCGATAGGCACGGTTACTGTCCCGTACCGTGGTGACCTGTTTGCGAAATGTCGTGAGTAAACGATCCTGACGCTCTAATGCTTTCAGTTCCGTTTTGAGGTCACGGGCACGGTCATCCAGCTCGCCCAGGGAGTCAGCCGATTTACGAATAACACCGGAGAGCAGGTCCCGGGCTTTAAGGGTGAGCCGGATGGCCGAGTCGCGCAGGCTGGCCATATTATTGCGCCAGATCCAGCCGCATAAACGGGCTCAGGCCGGCGCCACTAATGGTCGGGTCGGCCAGGATATCCATGGCCAACGGAATGCTGGCAAAGTCTTCCGAGATAAAACCCAGGTTCTGCACTGGCGAGAATTTCACCCGATGCACCCGGATACTGAATGGCAAACCTTCCTGAGCATCGTTGAGTCCTTCCATAAAGAGTGCAAACTCCTTGCCTGACTCCACTAGTGCCTGTACCGCATTAGCGACCAGCGGCGTATAGGAAACGGTAATGCCCTGGTCATTGATGGCCCCACCATCCAGCACCCGAACACCGGATTTGGTCAGTTCATAGTCCACATTTTCGGTCAGGGGATTTGAAAGACTGTCGTTAACGGTGATGGTCTGGCTTAAGTCTGGCAACTTATCGAAAGGAATCAGCTCATCGGCGATACCGTGGCTGGCATGGGGTTCATCGGTCACTGCGCCCGCGCCAATCTCAC
The DNA here is from genome assembly GCF_039540975.1 of Kistimonas scapharcae. NCBI lineage: Bacteria > Pseudomonadati > Pseudomonadota > Gammaproteobacteria > Oceanospirillales > Endozoicomonadaceae > Kistimonas > Kistimonas scapharcae. The sequence goes on along the minus strand of NZ_BAABFL010000093.1, from coordinate 9,054 downwards.
TGACAGAAGCGCGCAAGGCCAGGGCGATGTTCTGCGCCGTGAAATCATGGGCAGTGATGGAACCGGTAATACCAGAGATGCGTGAGACCACATTCCGGTTCCCGCCACCGCCCAGGTAGTTTTTGAGCTCCTTCTTTTCCTCTTCAAAGCTGAAGGTAAATTCACTGACATTGCCCACTGGCAATAGTGGAGCTGACTGGTCGTAGGGCTGGATATGAATACTGCCGGCACCAATAAAACTGCGGTCAACCTGTGACATAAGCGTGTCCTTTGCTGGGTTTCTACTCGGGAGTAATCAGGGCGAGAGAACGGTATCCACCTGCAGCCCAATGTCCGCAAACGACAGCCGTCCATGGGCGGGAGCGATATCAAACTGGGTTTCGGTCAGCTGCAGCTTACGGGCTTCCGGACACAGTCGTGTGCCTAGTGCCAAAGCCTGTCGGATCTGGTGACTGAGCTGCAGCAGTGATTCGGTAGACGCTTCACTGGTGCGAACCGCCAGACTGATGAGAAACTGCAGCTGGTAAAGCCCGCGTTGACCGCTGCGATTGAGTTCAATCAGTGATTCCAGCTGCACTAGTATGGCCGGCACTTCCAAGTCATCCTCAAGACCCGTGGCGGGGTAACCGACTTTGACGTGGGAGCAAACGGATTCCAGCCGGGCAATCAACGCTGTCAGAATCCGGTTTTCAGGAATAGGCTCGCCCATCAGCTGCCCTCAATATTGAATGCAAAGTTGAGCTCCTGCTGAAGCAAGGTCGTGAACCGTTCAAGCAAGTGAGACTCCAATGCGGACAACAGATCACCGGCATGCTCATCAATAGACAACGACTGTTTCTCAATCGGGAGCCCCATCCACATCACCTTGCCGGAACGTTGGGAGATCTGCTTTCGGTGCTGCCAGTGGGGCGCCCGTTTGAACACCATCTCATGGTTACTGTTGACCGGCTGCATCAAAAAAGCGCCCTGCCAGAACCGGCGTCCGACTCTGACGCCTGATCGAGTTTGACGGGGATTACCCAGGTAATGGGCAGGAATAGCGGAGAGCCCCACCCAGATCACCACCTGATAACCGTCATGGCCACGCCGGCCCGGCGGTTCCAGCGTAACCTTCACCCGACCGAGATTCTTGAGTAATGTCTGGCTCACGGATACCCGACGACTGAGTTCACGCAACACCTGCCGTTCGGCAAAGCGTGAGAGTTTGGTCATGGTGCGTCGGATGGCGTGGTTGACCTTCTCCGGCGAATCATTGAGTTCGGTCGTCAACCGGTGCAGGGTTTCATCCAACTCAATGGTCAGCTGCATGAAGGTTCCAGGTGGTCAGGTAGCCATCGTCTTTGAGCCTGCGATCCACACGCCAGGCCTCCATGCCTGTGCTGACCAGATCCCCCCGTTCCAACTGCACCATCCGGTCAAAGGTCACAGTAGTCATGGTCTGCATGACGGCTTCAAAGCTTCCGACCGGCGTCACATTGCGCGACAGAATGCCGGTAACGGACTCGCTGGCACCATCTTTACGGGTAATCATAAGACGCTGACCCAACGAGGCCAGCACCGTTGTTGTCATGGTGGCAAAGGCATCTGTCATGACATCTTGCAGCGAATCACCGCCCGGGGTTTGAGGCAGATCGGCAACGGGTTGGACTGGGTGTGAATCTGAACCCCCTTGTCGAAGTCCATCACCCGCTGCTTGGCATAGCGCGGCAACCCGATGGTGTTGACCGTTTCCACAAAGTCCGCCGGGGCAAACCAGGTACGGAAGATACCCGTCCCCTCCGGGATCACATAGGCTTCGTTGGCCGGGATAAAAGGGATGCCATCGACCTGACCGCGGTATTCCTCCCAGAAAATATCCCCGAAGTTAAAGCCCCCTTTCGGATCGTTTCTGAGCAGCGCACTGTCCTGGTAGCGTTGATAGGCATCCTTGACGTAATCATGGGCAACCAGCCCATCGTAAAAATCCGCCCCACAAAAGGCCCGCAAGCCGGAATAAGGCTGGGCGCCAAGGGCGTCGTCTACCTTACGACGGAGTTTGACGCACTGGATACGTACATCCGTGGTTGCATCACTGAACTTGTAGGTGTGGGTCTGCTGGGTCACGCCAAACTCGTGGAACAGGTCATAAATCACAGTGCTGCCATCAGCATCCAGAATCAGCCCCTTGAGCGCTCCCAGTCGCAGATGCTCCAGGGTAACCTCATGATTAGCGTTCATATCGCTGAGGCGCTGGTTCACTACGGTCCGTACCCCTTCAAGCGTAGACTCGGACCCGAAGGCACGCACATTGCGTACTTCATCGGCCAGGATGGTCGAGTCATAGGGGATGTGGGGAATCACAAAACTGCGCACCTGTCGTTTGCCACCCCGGGCCTGCATTGCCGGCGCCCCCCGCTGACTGGTCGGCAACAGGTGCAGCTCACCGTTTTTCGATTCCACCATCGCCGAGGTGGTATTGATGCCGGATTCAGTAAACAGCCCCAACTTACCAATCCTTCCGGGTTTATAGGGCTGGTTGTTGATGGTCGCCGTCAGACTGGTGAGGCTGAAGGCATCATCATTGAAGATATCCAGTAAGCTCATACGGGTTCTCCCTCCCGGACAAAGATATTCAGCGGCTTCAACTGCTCGATGCCGGCATTGATCTGCTCTTCACTGAGGTCCTGCCAGAGCAACAGGGTGCCATCCACTTCCGCTAACCGGGCAATCAGCACCCCTTCCCCGGGCTCATCACCGGTATCGACACGGTCCAGCAGAACGCCGCCAGCCGTGGCAAAGGCATCCGCCGCTGCGGCATCCAGCGCCAGGTACTGATCGGTAGCCGCATCCATGTAGACGACTGTCCCTGGCAGCAATGTCTGGTTAGGCGCCAGCACTACCTTCTCGCGGCTGATGCTGTTGTTTCCTTCAGATACAAGAAACTCTCCGGTATGCACCGGTTCGGTCATCACAGGCATGGGTTGCGTCCTTTCAGGCTTGAGTCGTTTGCGGGGAGGTTTGGCCGTTGCGATTGCGATAAACAGCAGCGGTATCAATCAGGGGCTTGATAATGTTCTGCTGCTGATCAGGCGTCAGGGTGTTGTTGACCGATGGGGCATTGGCCGTCAGTTTCTCGAAGAGAGCAGCGCGCACTTCATCCACCGTATTGGCTGACTGGATAAAGCCTGCGGCCAGATCGGGCGCATGGGCTGCAGCACACAGCGACTTGATGCTCTCGCAGTCCTGGAATTTTTCCCTGACCTGATCCGGGTTCTGTTTGTCACGGATGCAAGCTTCTGCCAGTTCCGGGTAACCGGCCTGATTGCACAAGCGTACAATGGCCAGAGCATCGATATCCTCTGGTTCGTTCTTCACTGTTTTGGTGGCTGGTTTTGGTGCCGGTGGCTCCATCTTGACAGGCGGCGCATGGTTGAAAAGGGACAAATCAAACGACGCCGCCAATTGCACCGGCTTGTCGATGCTGTCGATCAGCCCTTTCTCCTTAGCCTCAGCTGCTGTGAACCAGGTTTCTTCCGCCATCAGGGTTACAATCTCGGCCACCGGCAGGCCGCAGCGCTCACTGTAGGTCATGGCAATGCTGTCCCGGGCCTTGTCCAGCATACCCGCTGTACGACGAAGATCATCCGCCTCCCCACTGACCCAGCCAAAGGGGTTATGGATCATAAAGAGTGCATTCTCTGCCATCTGCACCGTGTCGCCTGCCATGGCAATGACACTGGCAATACTGGCCGCCAGCCCTTCAATGCGTACCGTGATATTGGCCGGGTGATAACGCAGGGCGTTGTAGATGGCGATACCATCAAATACGCTGCCACCGGGACTGTTGATGCGAACAGTGATGGCATCGATATCGATAGTTTTCAGCGTATCGACCAGCTGCCGGGCAGAAAGTCCCGCCCAGTCACCAATCACGTCATAGATCATGAGTTCAGCGTTACCAGACTGGTTTTTCAGTGTGTACCAGGGCTTATTGGTTCGACTCATCGGCGGGTTCTTCCTTGAGTTTGTTAGATGACGGTTGTTGTGGCTGCGGCGCTTCCTGTTGCCGGGCATCGCTGTCGTATTGCAGATCCAGATCGTCGGCACGACGGTTATCTGCAGCGATTTCCGTATCCACCTGTTCGCTGTCATAACCCTGCTCGGAAACCACTTCCGAGCGTGACTTGAAGCCATTGCGGACTGCCAGCGCCTGGGCCTGCATGTCCTGCACCGGATGGATATAGGCCCAGCCATGGGGGATCCATTTCACCCGGCGGTAGTCGTTGGGTTTGTTGTGGTAATTCGGGGCGTTAATAGCGCCAGAGAGAACTGCCAGCTCCAGCCAGCGATTCCAGACAGGGCGACACAGCTGGAACACCAGCTGGTTATGCTGCAACTGTTGAATACGACGGCGAAACTCATTGAGCACCACCCGTAATGCCCGGTCACTGACGCCTTTCATATCACCGGACAAGAGTTCAAAAGGGAGTCCGATTCCGGCAGACACTGCCATCAGCTGCTGCCGGATAAAATCGGGATAATCACTGGCCGCCCCTGGCGGCGTGTTAAAGACTATTTCTTCTCCGGGTGATAGCTCCTGCATGGTGCCCGGTTCCATTCCCACCATGGGCACACCCTGCAGATCGTAAACAATGGGGCGTCCCGTCAGCGGATCCACCCGCTCCTGTTCTGGCGCCGGTTTGGTGATAAAGCCTGTAAACAGGTTGGCGATCTCCTGCCTGAGCAGGGTGGCGTCATCAAACTTGTCCAGGTGATGCATCCGCAACAGCACTTGGGTTAATACCGGCTGTCCGCGCAGCTGTCCTGGCCTTAACGGCTCGTAGAGATGCAGTACCTCTTCTGCCGGAATCCGGCGGAGATTAGCTGTATCCAGAATGGTGTAATCGTGGGGATGGGCCTTGTGCATCCAGTAGGCCACCCGCCGACCCAGCTTATCCAGCTCAATACCCGCTCGGATGGCGTGACCATTTTTGAGATCATCGTTGTAGTCCCAGGGGACAAACTCCGCTTCCAGCAGTTGCAGCTGCAGCGGTACCGACAAGCCATCTTCTGGTCGTCGGGGTCTGAGGCGGATAAAACACTCACCGGCTTCCAGCATGGCCCTGGCGGCGAGGCTTTGCTGGCCGTAAAAATCCAGTTGCCCATCCGCATCAGACTCATCGGTCCAGTCCAGAAACAGCTGTTGCAAATCTCTGCGAAAGCGGTCATCACGGGCGTCGGATTTGGGTTTAATGCCCGTGCCGACAATGTTCGATACCAGCTTGTCCAACCCACTCGCGGCCCAGGGATCATTACGGATTGCTGCCCGGCTGCGATTGATCAGGGTGCCGAGATTACCCGACAAGGTATGATTGGGACCGCTTTGCGGCGCATGCCAGCCTTTGCTTCGCCGTCCGTGACCTGCCGAGGTATAAGCCAGATTATTCATGCCACCCAGCAACCACCCGGCCACCCGCTGTTTCAAACCCATCAAAGCCCCCGGGTACTGTATATGCCATACTGCTTCGGTCGTTTGGATTGCTTCGCCAGCTCCCGCTCTATGGCGTGAAGCCGTCGCTCCATTTCGCTGAAACTGGCGTATTCCACCTTACGCCCTTCAAACTCCACCGTGCGGGTATCGCGAAGCAGTACGGCCCGCTTGAGTGCGTCGTATTCTTCCTGGCTGATCATGGTGTTATCCGTTGAGGTAGCTGCTGCGACTGATGCGGCGTGGCCGGCTTTCCTGTGATGGTGCCGGCGTTTCCTGCACGTCTTCGCCGGTTTCCGGCACAGGCCGGTTGAGTGCCAGCTGTTCCAGATCCAACCCCCGGTGTTGTTGCAGGATTCGAACAGCCGTCAGGGCATAGACCCGGCAATCCAGTGCTTCGTTACGACGTTTTTTGGCATCCCACTCAAAATGGGCGACGCCATGTTTGTACTTGCGGATCTTTTCTTCTGCGGTTGCCTGCTTGAAGTAATCTTCATCGAAGCAGTCGTTGACTGGCCAGTGGCAATAGCCGGCACCGGGTTCCTGGATTCGATAGCGTTGGTAGATCAATTCTTTGGCTGTGTCCGTTCCCACCAACGTAAGATAAACCCCCTTACGGTTACGGGTCTTCGGAAAGGTCGCGATGGCCTTACCCGACTGCGATGCCCCCTTGACCGGTATCAGCCAGTCAATGCCCAGCTTGCGGCTGAAGGCATAGACCTCATCGGTGAAATGGCCGCCGGAGTCCATGCATACCTGGGCCAGATTCATCAGGACGCCATCTTCCCTGCGATAAGACTGCCGCAGTTTATCAGCCAGTATCTGCCAGATCCCGGGACGACTCAGATCGCCGTAAAGACGGACATAATCCACGGACCAGCTTTCCTCACCGGCACCCCAGCCAACGACTTCAAACTCCACCCGGTCATCCTGCACATCCACGCCCGCGGTTAATACTTCGACAAACCAGGGCACGGGGGCCGGATAATGTTCACGACGCTGGTACAGCAGTTCATGGTCGACCGTTTCACCCGCTTCCTGCCAGGTTTCTCCCAGTACGGTATTGGTCCAGTCCTTGAGCAGCACCGGATCGTCTTTGGCCGCCAGAAAATCTNCACCCATTCACCGCCTGCCAGCAGTTTCGGCTTGTCATGCTCACGCATACGGTGGCGACAGCGGATGCATTCAAAACTGGCAGTATCCGGGTCTTTGTCTTCAAACCGGATCTGCGCCCATTCGATGGGTTGTTTGTGACCACATTCGGTGCAGGGCACATAAAAGCGACGCTGGTCAGAGGCCTGGTAGGCCGATTCGATCTTGCTGGCCCCGGCAATGTTCGGGGTGGAGACCATGAAAATTTTGCGATTGCGTGAAAATGTCGCAGTACGCTTGATAGCCAGGTTGATAGGACTGCCCTCGCCGTCCACATCGTCTTCATAGGCGTCTACCTCATCCAGGAACAGAAACCGTGCCGGCATGGAGCGCAGCCCGGTGGCGGAGTTCGCCCCGGTAATGATCAACACCCCGTTGGGAAACTCCTTCACCATCTGGGTATTGCCCGAGTCCCGGCTCCTGGGGTCTTTCACCCGGTCCCGCAGGATGGGCATTTCCTCGATCATCGGCGCAATGCGCTGCTTCGAGGTTCGCTTGGCCATATCCAGTGTCGGTAATACATAGAGCATTGGCCCCGGGGTATGGTGGATCACATACCCGAGCCAGTTATTCCCGCACTCCGTGCCACCTACCTGGGCGCCTTTCATGAACGCCACCCGCTCGACAGAAGACGACGGACTCAGTGCATCCATGATCTCCTTAAGATAAGGGGTTCGCGCCGTCCGCCAGCGACCCGCTTCCTTGGCTGCCTTCATGGGCAGGATCCGGTGCTGGTCCGACCACTCGGAGACGGTCAGGCGGGTATCAGGTTTCAGGCCAGTGAAAAAACCATTGAACCAGGGGCTGTTGGTCATGATTTACCGGATGCCATAAACCCTGATCTCACCGGAACCAAAGGGCGCATGGGTCAGACGCATCTTCAACGCGAGCACCGGCGCTGCCGCCCGGACAATACCGTGCCCCAAAGTGGCTTCGGGATTACCGCTGTTATCCTCGTGCCAGACCTGCATACCAATCCGGGTTGGCGCAATCGCCGTCGGCGCAAACACGGTTAATTCGGCACACACCGCGCCGCTTTTGCCAAGGGCATTACTGGTCAGGGCCAGTTTGTTAGTAGTGGTCGATGAAGAGGACTGGGTGGTGTCGTTGAAGCGGTACTTGTAATCAAAGCTTCCGGTCTGCCAGGTACTCCCGTCACTGCTGGCCAATAATTCCATCTGGGTGTTGGAACTGCCATCGCAGGCAACATTGAGCAACATCAGCTTGTACAAACTGTACTCACTGCTGAAGGTCACCGGAAAAATATACTCGGCATTGCCGGCCGGAAAGTTACCGGTTGCCAGCAAGGTCCAGTCGCCACCACCGGCCGCAGCGGGCTGCCAGCCGTTGTCCTGACGAACATACTGTCCGCCATCAGCTGGCGCATCGTCAATAAACGACACACTACCAATGACAACCACCTGTCCCGACACATGGGCATAGAGCTTGCCATCAGCTGTATTGATGGCGAGCTCCCCTTCCTGGAGGTTCGCCGGTACAGCACCCGGCGACGCTGAGCGCCTGAGCTGAATACCCGCCATCTCAGAAGCTGCCCCCGTCCAGGGTTACGCCATTGATTGTCCCGCCGGTAATTGCCACGGCACCGGCATTTTGCTGCGCCATATCGTCCAGGCCAAGATTGGTACGCGCCACCGCCGCATCGGCAAGATCTGACAGGTTCGCACTTGTAGCCAGCTTCCCGGAAACACTGGTTACCAGCGAAGCAATCTCGCTGTCATTCCCCTGTAATGCGACAGCCAACTCATTCAGCGTATCCAGCGCGGCGGGGGCACCACTCACTAGCGCATTGATGGCATCGGCAATTTTGCTATCAACCTGGGATTCCGTGATGCCAGACGCACCATCGAGGGTCAACACACCCTCGACATCAACCAGTAAACCTGAGCCTGCCTTGATGCCGCCCAGGGTTGTAGTGGTCGCAGCAGGCAAGGTGTAGTTGTTGGCTCCGGTTTCAATAGAGGCCAGTTTGTCGTGGTCGGCAAAACCACCAATGACGATAACTGTGTCACCACTGGCGCCAATAAAGAGCTGCCCCGAGGCTTCCGAGTAAGCCAGTTCACCTTCCTCTAATGCCGTAGGAGCACCGGTTACCTGGCTGCGTTTGATGCGGATGATATTGGCCATATCGTCAGTCTTCCCTGAATTGGAACAAACGTCTGTTGACTGTTACCACGAGTTTCTTTCCGTGACAGCAACATCATATCCCTGTCACTAATCCGGCTTTGTTGCATACCTCCTGAAACACCCGATTTCGCTACAGACTACGACTGGCGGGCCAGAAAGTTTTTTGGCATGCAGGATGCACTTATACAAATACGTATTAACCCTTGTCGCAAATCAATACGGCTTCGATTTCAGGGAAAGATAATACGGTCATGGATGGCCATCTTGAGGGGCTGACAATAACAAAAACG
>NZ_BAABFL010000092.1:0-2384 GCF_039540975.1 Kistimonas scapharcae | reverse complement strand
TCTTTGTCTTCAAACCGGATCTGCGCCCATTCGATGGGTTGTTTGTGACCACATTCGGTGCAGGGCACATAAAAGCGACGCTGATCTGATGCCTGGTAGGCCGATTCGATCTTGCTGGCCCCGGCAATGTTCGGGGTGGAGACCATCAGGATTTTGCGATTGCGTGAAAATGTCGCAGTACGCTTGATAGCCAGGTTGATGGGACTGCCCTCGCCGTCCACATCGTCTTCGTAGGCGTCCACCTCATCCAGAAACAGAAACCGTGCCGGCATGGAGCGCAGCCCGGTGGCGGAGTTCGCTCCGGTAATGATCAGCACCCCGTTGGGAAACTCCTTCACCATCTGGGTATTGCCCGAATCCCGGCTCCTGGGGTCTTTTACGCGGTCCCGCAGGATGGGCATCTCCTCGATCATTGGTGCAATGCGCTGCTTCGAGGTTCGCTTGGCCATATCCAGCGTCGGTAATACATAGAGCATTGGCCCCGGGGTATGATGAATGACGTACCCCAGCCAGTTATTGCCACACTCTGTGCCACCTACCTGGGCGCCTTTCATGAACGCCACCCGCTCGACAGAAGACGACGGACTCAGGGCATCCATGATCTCCTTAAGATAAGGGGTTCGCGACGTACGCCAGCGACCCGCTTCCTTGGCCGCCTTCATGGGCAGGATCCGGTGCTGGTCCGACCACTCGGAGACGGTCAGACGGGTATCAGGTTTCAGGCCAGTAAAAAAACCGCTGATCCAGGGACTGGTGGCCATGACTTACCGGATGCCATAAACCTTAATTTCACCGGTACTACTAAACGGTGCATGGGTCAGACGCATCTTCAACGCGAGCACCGGCGCTGCCGCCCGGACAATACCGTGCCCAAAAGTGGCTTCCGGCGTTCCACTGTTGTCATCGTGCCAGACCTGCATACCAATCCGGGTTGGCGCAATCGCCGTCGGCGCAAACACGGTTAATTCGGCACAAACCGCACCGCTTTTGCCAAGGGCATTACTGGTCAGGGCCAGTTTGTTAGTGGTGGTCGATGAAGAGGACTGGGTGGTGTCGTTGAAGCGGTACTTGTAATCAAAGCTTCCGGTCTGCCAGGTACTCCCGTCACTGCTGGCCAATAATTCCATCTGGGTGTTGGAACTGCCATCGCAGGCAACATTGAGCAACATCAGCTTGTACAAACTGTATTCACTGCTGAAGGTCACCGGAAAAACATACTCGGCATTGCCGGCCGGAAAGTTACCGGTTGCCAGCAAGGTCCAGTCGCCACCACCGGCCGCAGCGGGCTGCCAGCCGTTGTCCTGACGAACATACTGCCCGCCATCGGCCGGCGCATCGTCAATAAACGACACACTACCAATGACAACCACCTGCCCCGACACATGGGCATAGAGCTTGCCATCAGCCGTATTGATGGCGAGCTCCCCTTCCTGAAGACTCGCCGGAACAGCACCCGGCGATGCTGAACGCCTGAGCTGAATACCCGCCATCTCAGAAGCTGCCCCCGTCCAGGGTTACGCCATTGATGGTGCCGCCGGTAATCGCCACAGCACCGGCGTTTTGCTGCGCCATATCGTCCAGGCCGAGATTGGTACGCGCCACCGCCGCATCGGCAAGATCTGACAGGTTGGCACTTTTAGCCAGCTTCCCGGAAACACTGGTTACCAGCGAAGCAATCTCGCTGTCATTCCCCTGTAATGCGACAGCCAACTCATTCAGCGTATCCAGCGCGGCGGGGGCACCACTCACCAGCGCATTGATGGCATCGGCAATTTTGCTATCAACCTGGGATTCCGTGATGCCAGACGCACCATCGAGGGTCAACACACCATCGACATCAACCAGTAAGCCGGAGCCTGCCTTGATGCCGCCCAGGGTTGTAGTGGTCGCAGCAGGCAAGGTGTAGTTATTGGCTCCGGTTTCAATAGAGGCCAGTTTGTCATGGTCGGCAAAACCGCCAATGACGATAACCGTGTCACCACTGGCGCCAATAAAGAGCTGCCCCGAGGCTTCCGAGTAAGCCAGTTCACCTTCCTCTAATGCCGTAGGAGCACCGGTCACCTGGCTACGCTTGATGCGAATAATATTGGCCATATCGTCAGTCTTCCCTGAATTGGAACAAACGTCTGTTGACTGTTACCACGAGTTTCTTTCCGTGACAGCAGCATCATATCCCTGTCACTAATCCGGCTTTGTTGCATACCACCTAAAACACCCGATTTCGCTACAGACTACGACTGGCGGGCCAGAAACTTTTTTGGCATGCAGGATGCACTTATACAAATACGTATTAACCCTTGCCGCAAATCAATACGGCTTCGATTTCAGGGAAAGATAATACGGTCATGGATGGCCATCTTGAGGGGCTGACAATAACAAAAACG
>NZ_BAABFL010000091.1:0-2375 GCF_039540975.1 Kistimonas scapharcae | reverse complement strand
GAACCTCACAGAAGATGGTGCGCGCTTTCCTGTCACGGCTTGTATCAAAGGAGAATGATCCAGATTCGGTAGTTGCTGGAGAGGATTGTTTTGAACTGCCTGACCCTGGTTGCACTAAAAGTTCGGTTTCAGGCTCTTCCTCGCTGACAGAATCGCTAGATTGCCAAAGATCTGGCCTGATAGCCGGAATCGTATGGGTAAGTCCGCTGGATGTTCCAGGCATGGTCAGACTTCTACTGCTGACGGTATGGGGCTCAGCTATTGTTACATCCCGCTGTCCTAAAACAAGAGAATCCGGGACACCCTCTGCAGCCGGGAAGTTTTCAGGATCCAAATCCCTCAATATTGCTTCAACTTCCTCAATCCCGATCCAGCTTTCGTATTGTTGGTGTGCTGAAGTGTCTGTTTCACCAGGCTCACCGGTAGGCGGCGTTGCAGCCGGACGCGTTCCAGGTATTCGATCCATCGTTGTAAGTCTTTGTTCCCATTATCAGTTCCTGATACTGCACAGACAGTATGGGATGACAGACCGGTTATCACTAACCGAGGGGGCAGTCCGGCTGACCTGTCAGCAGCGATAACCGGACAGTCAACCATACTCCGGTTTCAGAGGAAAGTGTTGCAGAGGTGATTCCCGTGTATCCGTGCAATCAACCGGAATAGACGCCAACACCCCTGATCCGGATCCTGTAGCGATCAACCTTCAGAAGTGACTGCCGGTGCTTTCAACAGCCCCGATTTTCGCTTCTCTTTCAACCGGTAACTTTCACCCTTGATGTTCAACGTCGTGGAGTGGTGCAGCAACCGGTCCAGGATGGCGGTGGCAATGGCCTGGTCGCCAAACACTTCGCCCCAGTCGATGAAGCCCTTGTTTGAGGTGAGAATGACGCTGCCTTTCTCATAACGTCGGGTTACCAGCCGGAAGAACAGGCTGGCTTCCTCCGGCTCCAATGGCAGGTAGCCGATTTCATCCAGCACCAGCAGCCTGGGGCAGGTCAGCAGCTGCATCTGGCGTTCCAACCGGTTCTCCTGCTGCGCCTTTTTGAGGGTGGCCATCAGCCGGTCCAGACTCATGAACAGCACCCGGTGACCGGCTTCAGCAGCTTTCACAGCCAGGGCGATGGCCAGGTGGGTCTTGCCCACGCCCGGAGGTCCCAGCAGCACCACATTCTCAGCCCGTTCCACGAAGCCCAGTCCCGCCAGTTCCCGCACCACTTTTCGGTCGATGGAAGGCTGGAAACTGAAATCGAACTGCTCCAGGGTTTTGAGCCAGGGAAGCCGAGCCTGCTTGATCCGTCCTTCCAGTCCCTTCTGGTGACGGCCTGCCCATTCCGCCGAGAACACGGTTTCCAGGAATTCCCGGTAGTTCAGCGCGTGTTTGCTGGCCTGTTCACACAGGGTGTCCAGGGCGTCATGCAGATACTCCAGCTTCAGTCGGGTCATCAGTGCTTGCAGGTTATCCATCACGCCACCTCCGCATAACAGCTGAGGTCACGGGTTTCCACCTTAACGGCCTCATACATCGCCCGGTGATGGGTGGGTTCCAGTATCCATTGGTGACTGCCGTCGTTGAGCACATGGGACGCGACCAGCTGATCCTGGTCATCATAAACCCGCAGGGTGTTATCCAGCCCGATGCGGATATTGACGGCCTGGCCGGTCAAACGGTCAGGCACGCTGTATCGGTTGGTGCGGACATTGATATAGGCGTCCGAAGGCACCCGTCGCTGTTCCCGATAGCTGGTATCAAAGCCCATGGCTGGCAGGGGCTTGAGGCAGGATTGCTCCCGTGCAAAGCGATTCAGCACCCTCTCTTTCACCGTGCCGTGGATGCGTTCATCCGCTACTTCTCGCATCCACTGAACCAGTAACCCGTTCAGGTGAGCAAGACTTTCGAAACCGGCATGACGGGGGAAGAAGTTGTCTTTCACGTAATGCACCATCCGCTCGGTCTTGCCCTTGGTCTGGGGCCGGTAGGGTTTGCAGGCACGGGGCTTGAACTGGTAATGGTGGGCCAGCATCAGGAAACCGTCGTTGAAGGTCACCCGGCCATTGCCCGGATGTTTGAGAACCGCCGCTTTCTGGTTATCAACCAGCACTTCGGCAGGGACGCCGCCAAACCAGTTGAAGCTCTGCACCAGGCTTTCATAGGTGTGCGCGGCATCATTACTGAAAGCAGCCCAGACAAAGCAACGGCGGGAATAGCCCAGGGTGTTGACGGAGATGTAGACCTTTCGCTGTTCTCCGGCTATCTCAACTGTCAGCTCGCCCCAGTCGTGTTGCAGCTGACGTCCCGGTTCTGTCTCATAGCGCACCGTGGTCCTGCTCTGGCGCAGGGCCCGTTTCGGCTTGATGTAGTCGCGGAGAATGGAGAT
>NZ_BAABFL010000090.1:0-2051 GCF_039540975.1 Kistimonas scapharcae | reverse complement strand
CAGAATCAGTGTTCAAGACTTACCAGAATGGGTGTTCAAGAGTTACCAGAATCGGTGTTCAAGTTGTGCCAGAATACGCAGCGAGCGGGTTGACTGCGATTAACTCTGCATCTACAGCATCTTCAAGAGCGGTGCGTACACAACTTAACAGGTTGTTTTTATGTTTATGACCCCGTGTGCGACTATCCAGCCATTCCTTCATGTCCTTGCCTTGTACGCCGCCTAAAGGCATGGAGGGCATGTAGTCTTCCAGTTGGTTGATAACTTTTTCATAGAACTCGTGGGTTGAGGCAGCTATGTCGTTTTTTATTGTTTCAAGCCACCTACGCATGTAGAGCACAAGGTTGGTTTTTCCCCCTGCACACACTTGTATTTCACCTTTCCGTTTCGAGTCAGGAAAAGATATTGCGTAATTGAATGTGCCATCCTCAATGGATTGAACGACCCGCGCCCTGAAACGAGCGGTTCTTTTCAGGTTAGCGGGAGTGGGGTCGAGCTTAATTGCTTCCCACCGCCATTTGCCATTGTAGGAGAACCCGACTTCGATGGTTGATTTTGAGCGTGACCTGACGCCCTCATACTGCTTTGTGCCCATATATTAAACCCCTCGACAGCGATCAAGATACGTCCGTCAGGGGCTTTTACATATTCACTTCCTTCCAGCCAGATAGCGTCATGTATCTTGTTGTAGATGGCGGACTCAGAATATCCGGATTCCCTGGCAAACTGTTTTACGGTTTTGTATAGCACCATAGTTTTTGTGGTGTGTCCCTGACATGGTTGTTATACCCTAATAATAGCCATGCTAATATAAATACCCAAAGAGAAGCAATAGCTTCTCCCCTTATTCCGGTTCAATCACTGACACGACACGCGCCAGAAAACTGAGGTCCTTTTTCAGAATCAGTTCATCCTCCGTTGTACGAAATGAGTCGTTTGTCGCCCGTTCGCAGACAGCAATGTGTAGCTTGGGGCTTTTGAGTGTGCGGTAGGCGATCTTGCTTTTTGCTCTGGGAGGCTTGTTGGTATCCACAAGAAGGATACTGCCCTCGGTGCAAAAAGGTTCTATGTCAGTGTCGATGAAAAAGGCGACTTCTGTAGGGCTTTTTTTATTATTGGTTGGAACCTCAACCATGTTCATGTCCGGCAACCTCCCCGTAGCCGAGCCTATTACTGGCACTAATGTGCGAACTACAGCACTTGACTGTAATAGGGATGCTGTACGTTTGTCCAGTGTTAGCGGGTCTANTGGGTTTTACCCATGGCTTCGGCCAACTTCTCTTGGTTCAGGCCGAGGTCAGCTTTTTTTGCGTTATACAACGCTTTGAGTTTTTTCGCGGTCTTGCGATCTTCCTCGGTAATGACGCGGGTAGCTTCACCTGACATACGACGGTTCCTTTTGGACATGCAGAACAACCCCAATGGACTGGCGACCAACGGGAATGGTTTTATTATTGTTCTGGCGTGGTAAATACAACGGAGGGTAAGCACCACTAAATAAAAAACACGCTACCGCCCGGAGAGTTTAGCTAGTCCGTGTACCGACTTAGCGAGGGCTGGTCCTCAATACCCTTAGCGTAGCTTATATATTTAGCAGTGCTTATATTCTCACCCAAAAGTACATATTCCTGTTACTGATGATTTATACAGTATTGTTGAATGCGATGAATTATGTCTTTCTGGGGCAGGCATCGGGCGAGGAAATCACTGGCGGTTATGGGGGTTTGCCAGCTTAAACCACTGAAAATAACCCCGCCATGCTCGCATCCTGCGATGACCCAGGCATCCTGCCTTTTCTCATGTCGTCGTTGCAGCCAGCGTTGCTGCATGGGCGACAGGTATTTCTTGTTGGTCAGGTCGATCAGTGTGTCCGGTCGTTTGGGGAATGGGTTGATGTACTTGTATTCAACCCACAGGTCATTTTCGGTCCCTTCATAAAAGCTGTCGGGTACACCACCGGCATAGTTGTCTGATCTGGCAAGAGTTTTCCGGACACTTTTTTACGCTGCCTTGGCAAGTTCCTGTTCATACTTGAAAGGTGCCAAGTAGCC
>NZ_BAABFL010000089.1:0-65385 GCF_039540975.1 Kistimonas scapharcae | reverse complement strand
AACGGCCTTTTGTTTGCCTTGGTGTGCCTGAGTCTGTCTCAGTATTCAAGGCTTTGTTGGTGGAGGCGGCGGGAATTGAACCCGCGTCCGCCGATACTCCGCCCTTGGCTCTACATGCTTAGATCCGCCTTTGATTTAATTCTGCAACGACCCAGCGGTCGGGGTGAAGCAGAACGAGCCTGTGTTGTTTTAGTCGATCAGTCCCCAGACAAGGCTTCACGACGAGTCTGTTTGCTTTGACGATCTGAAAACCAGCCAACAGACAAGCCGGATAGATCGGATGAGTGCTGTTTTTAGGCAGCTACTCGACGGTCTTAGGCAGCCAGAGCTTCCTGACCGAAGAACTCATCATTGATAGTTGTTTTGGCAACTATAAGGTTTGTAGTGATTTTATTTACGAGAGCCACTACGCACTCGACATGCACCTTGGGTTTCGTTACCGCCGTCGAATCCAAATCGCCCCCGGATCG
The DNA here is from genome assembly GCF_039540975.1 of Kistimonas scapharcae. Lineage (NCBI taxonomy): Bacteria > Pseudomonadati > Pseudomonadota > Gammaproteobacteria > Oceanospirillales > Endozoicomonadaceae > Kistimonas > Kistimonas scapharcae. Next base: position 64,915 of record NZ_BAABFL010000089.1, on the reverse strand, counting down.
AAACCTTGCCGGTATTCTACTCTAAAACTCGGGCATAAAGTCAATAACTATTAAGCTATTGATTTTTAATGCTTAATTCCCTTTGTGCATAACGCGCTGTTTCTCGATGTTCCACTCCCGCTCTTTGGTCGTGGCGCGCTTGTCGAATTCTTTCTTGCCACGGGCCAGAGCGATCTGGACCTTGATCAGGTGTTTCTTCCAGTACATTTTGGTGCAGATGCAGGTATGCCCTTTCTGCTGGGTGGCGCTGAACAGTTGCGCCAGTTCCCGCTTGTGCAAGAGCAATTTGCGGTCACGCAGGGGGTCGGCCACAACATGGGTGGATGCCGTCTGCAACGGAACAATGGAGGCGCCGATCAGCCAGGCCTCGCCGTCTTTCAGGAGTACATAGCTGTCAACCAGCTGCACCTTGCCCTGGCGGAGGCTTTTGACTTCCCAGCCGGACAGGGTAACGCCTGCCTCGAACGTCTCATCAATGTGATAGTCGTGACGGGCCTTTTTGTTGACTACGATGGTTGAGTCGCCGCTACCGGCTTTTTTGGGTTTCTTTGCCATGGCGGAGAATTATACGTGCAGAAACCATAAAAGCCATGATGCTGATGAACGAAAAGTGTCAGAAAAACGCTTTTGTCGGTAAGGCGCAATGGTTTAGTGGTTGTACCCTATAGGCAAGTGGTTAGAATGTGCCCTGAGTGTCCGGCGTAGTGTTTCCCTCATCTGCATGGCTCTGGCTGATAACGCGTCAGTGGTAGCTGCTGTAGACGGATCTGGTGCATTAACCCCGTATCAAGACGAGCCCGCAGCCAGTGGTAATCCCGCGATGTTGCGACAGGATGGCGCTGATCGGACGCTCACCACTCTTTAGAGGGTATAAACCCCGACTGTTCACAGGCAACGCAGTAACCGTCTGTTCGAGGATTTACATGGGCGATCAGAAAACAGCAGCACTTGGCACCTGGGCCAACCGATGGACCTTTATTCTGGCGGCGGCGGGTTCCGCCATCGGGCTTGGCAATATCTGGAAATTTCCGTTTATCACCGGCGAATATGGTGGCGGGGCGTTTGTCCTGGTCTACCTGGTCTGTATTGCACTGGTGGGCATTCCTATCATGATGGCGGAAACTGTCCTTGGTCGGCATGGCCGGCATAGCCCGATAGTCACTATGCGGGAACTTGCCCGGGAGTCTGATGCGGGCAGGGGATGGTCGCTGGTCGGCTGGATGGGGGTTCTGGCTGGCTTCCTGATTTTGTCTTTTTATAGCGTGATTGCCGGTTGGGCTTTGGCGTTTACCTGGGATATGGGTAGCGGTGACCTGATGGGGCTCACCGGTGAGCAGGTCGGCGCGCATTTTGATGCCTTGGTTGCTAATCCAATGCAGTTGACGTTCTGGCATACCATTTTCATGGTGCTGACGGCGCTGGTGATTGCCCGGGGTATCCACAAGGGGCTGGAAAACAGTGTGCGGGTTATCATGCCGTTGCTGTTTGTACTGCTGATTGTGTTGCTGGGTTACAGCATTGTTGAGACGGATCAGTTTGGTCGCGGTTTTTCTTTCCTGTTTTCTTTTGATTTCAGCAAGCTGACCTGGGAAGCTGTACTGGCGGCAATGGGGCATGCATTCTTTACGCTGAGTCTGGGTATGGGCGCGATCATGGCTTACGGCGCTTATATGCCGAAGAGCGCTTCCATCGGTAGCACGGTAATCACTGTTGCGGTGCTGGATACCGTTGTAGCGTTGGTAGCAGGTCTCGCGATTTTCCCGATTGTTTTTGCAAATGGTATGGAGCCTGGTGCAGGTCCGGGGCTGCTGTTTGTTTCCCTGCCGACAGCCTTTGGGCATATGCCGGGCGGCCAGGTGTTCGGTGTTCTGTTCTTTGTGTTAGTGAGCCTGGCGGCACTGAGTTCATCGATTTCCCTGATTGAGCCGGCCGTTGCATGGGCGACGGAGCGTTTCTCCATGAGTCGTCTGGTGGCAACGTCACTGTTCAGTGCGCTGGTGTGGCTGATTGGTATGGGCACTGTCTTCTCATTCAACCTGTGGTCCGGTGAAGAATATCAGTTGTTTGGCATGACCGTGTTTGAACTGCTGGACTTTGTAACCGCCAATATCATGTTGCCGTTGGGTGGTTTGCTGATTGCTATCTTTGCCGGTTGGGTCATGAAGCGCTCCGTGGTCTACAAGGAGTTGAACCTCTCGCTGGGCAGGTTTAATCTCTGGCGGGCGCTGTGCCGGGTGATTGCACCGGTCTGCGTGTTCGTTATCTTTGTTGCAAACCTTTACAAGGCGATTGCCTGAGGAACGCCGTCACGGATGAAAACGATTCAACGGTCTGCGCTGGTGATGCATTCTGCCAGCGCGATGTATGGTCTGGTGAATGATGTGACAGCCTATCCCCAATTTCTGCCCTGGTGTGTCGGGGCAGAAGTGCTGGGGCAGGGTGATGACTGGATGGAAGCTCGCGTGGATGTCAGCAAGGGCGGTGTCACCCAGAGCTTTGTTACCCGTAATAAGCTTGAGGTAGACCGGTTCATTGAAATGCGTCTGGTCGAAGGGCCATTTACTGCATTGTCCGGTGTCTGGCATTTCAAACCCCTGATGGAAAACGCCTGCAAGGTCGTGTTAGACCTTACGTTTGATATGGATAATGCAGTGCTGAAGTCTACCGTTGGCAAGGTGCTGGATCAGGCGGCGAATCTCATGGTCGATGCTTTCTGCAAGCGGGCGGATGAAGTGTATGGTTGACAGTGTCAGTCAGATTGCCACGGTTTCTGAGATTCATGTCGAGGTCGCCTATGCCCGACCTGACCGGCAGGCCATTATTCCTGTCACCGTTCCGGCTGGTACGACAGTTTATGATGCTGCGCAAGCGTCAGGAATTGTGGGACAGTTTCCGGAAATTGATCTGGAAACTGCCAAGATGGGTGTTTTTGGTAAAGCCGTTGCAAAGCCTCATGAGCAGGCGCTACAGGGGGGCGACCGGGTAGAAATCTATCGCCCGCTCATTGCTGATCCGAAAGAAGTCCGCAAACGTCGGGCTGAAAAGGCGCGCTTGGCCAGGCGGCCCGATTAGTCAGTGTTTTTCTGTCATAAAAAAGGAGGCGTTACGCCTCCTTTTTTATGACAGGGCATGCTTGCCTGCTGGCTCAACGTTCATCTTCAGCCTGTTCTTTCATAAGGGTTTCTGCAGCACCCTGAGCATCGCTTTGCGCGTGCGTGCTGGCTTCCTGGTTAATTTCAGGGCGGAAATCACCATTGAAGCGAGTCAGTTTGTCATTTTCGAAGAAGAGGGAGAGGGTTTGCTGGGTTCGCTCTTTGCCGCCGGGCTTCAGGGTGTAGATGTAGTCCCAGCGATCCTTGTCGAAGCTGTCGGGCAGAAGTGGGGTGCCCATGACATACGCCACCTGGCTGCGGGTCATGCCAGGCTTGAGCTGGTTAATCATGTCCTGCGTGATGATGTTGCCTTGCTGGATGTCGATCTTGTAGACCCCGGGAAAGCTGACCATCTTGAAATCGCTATCGTCAGAGAACCAGGAGCAACCGCCCATTAACGCTGCAGTTATAGTCAAGGCCGGTAATTTCAGGTACTTTTGCATCGTCCAGGGACTTCCACTATCTTCGACGGAAATGAGATAATGACAATTTATACATTTTCAGGGGTTAAATAAAGGATTACTCAGTTGGAAAATCAAGAGCTGCGTAAAGCCGGGCTGAAAGTGACCCTGCCACGCGTAAAAATTCTGCAAATTCTGGAAAGCGCAGAAGACCGCCACATGAGTGCTGAAGATGTATATAAAGCGCTGATTGAGGCGGATGACGATGTCGGTCTGGCAACGGTATACCGCGTGCTGACCCAGTTTGAGTCAGCCGGTCTGGTGGTACGCCATAATTTTGATGGTGGGCACTCTGTTTTTGAGCTTTCCCGGGGTGAACATCATGACCATATGGTCTGTATGGAAACCGGAAAAATTGTCGAGTTCACCAACCAGGAAATCGAGCGTATCCAGAAGGATATTGCAGAAAAGCATGGTTACGAGTTGGTGGACCATAACCTGGTGCTTTATGTCAGGCCCAAGCAAAAATAACTAACAACAAACAATGGAACTGCTGGGGCTGCCTTGGGTGGTCCCTCGTCCAACCCCTTGCTTACCGTAGATATTGATCATTCAGAACTTTCGTCTCGCGCTCTTCAGGTTTTTTTATTCCTCTGATTGTTGCATTTGTCGTTTAAATGCTGAAAAACGTGGTAGCTAAAGGCTGCAGGTCTTTGTGTGATAGGGCTATCATCATTAGATAATGGCATTGATGTCTGACGAAGAATAACTATCCGGTGAAGCATATGTCATGGATACAGTGCTGCATACTGACCGTTTCGTTGACGGTTCTCTCCCTGCCTGCCAAGAGTGACTGGCGCCATTATGGTGCGTTGGACATGCTGCCTGATGTAATGCTTGCAGGAAATATTGTTGCTCCCACGCTCGCTATTTTTGTGGCGCAGGATAGTAATGGTGATCTATCGCTGGTTATCACGTTACCGTCAAATCCCAGCATTGCTGATACGACAGATCTGGCTTTCACGCTACCGAAAAATAAACCTTATACAACTGAGTTCCATGTGTTGCGGCGCACAGAAACCCATATTGTATTGAAAACCGGTGACATCGACCTGATTGAGATACTGTCTGGATTGCAAGGTGCTTATTCTTATGTGGACGTCAGTAATGAAAGCGTTGGGTTGCACCGGTTTGATCTGACAGGTATCACAACGGCGTTATTAGGGCTGGCGACTGCCAGCCTGAAATAAACTTGTATTTGTTGTTTCGTCAAAACGAGAGTGAATGTGTTCAGATTGTCGCTGATGCCTGGGCGCGCTCAATCATCTCGCGTGCATGGGCGACTGTGTGGTCAGTCAGTGTGACACCGCCAAGCATGCGGGCGATTTCCTGAGTGCGACGCTCTTCCTGCAGTTCATGAATCTGAGTACGTGTTGTCGCTTTGCTGTGTTGCTTGGAAACATGCAGGTGCTGATGTCCCTGTGAAGCTACCTGAGGCTGGTGTGTTACACAGAGTATCTGACCGTGGCCGCCCAGTTCCCGCAGCAGGCGACCCACGATTTCTGCGGTGCCGCCACCGATACCAACATCCACTTCGTCGAACACCAATGTAGGGATCTGGCAGCTTTTGGCGGTAATCACCTGTATGGCCAAACTGATACGTGACAGTTCACCGCCTGATGCCACCTTGTGTAATGGTCGGGCAGGCATGCCAGGGTTACTGGTAACAAGGAACTGGATGTCTTCATTGCCATGGGGGCGGAATTGACCGTTGACCGTGGACAGCTCGACTTTGAATTCACCGGCAGGCATGCCAAGATCCCGTATGTGCCGGATAACCGCCTTGGCCAGTTTCAATGCACCTTTCTGGCGTTTGACGGATAACTTGTCTGTTGTTGCTTTGTACTGTTTTTCCAGCAGTTCGAGTTCTTCCTGAAGCTGCTCAATCTGGTCATCGCTACTTTGCAGAGATGCCAGTTCGTCCTGTAGTTCCGTATACAGGGTGTGCAGTTCGGATGGCTGAATATGGTGCTTTCGAGCCAGTGAGTAGATGGCGGACAAGCGCTTTTCTATTTCCGGCAAACGCTCGGGGTCATCGTCAAAACGATCCATGAAATGGCGCAATTCATTACAGCATTCCTCAACCTGAATCTGGGCAGAGCAGATCAGCTCAATCGCATCTTGTATGGGTTTGTTGTCCAGATTCAATTCAGCAAGTAAGTTCTGGCAGGCGCTGAGTTGATGCACGATATTGCTGCTGTCATCTTCCATGCAGAGGGTCAGAACCTGGTCACAAGCCTTCATGGAACTGGTGGCGTTGGCCAGTTGCTTCTGTTCCTGCTCCAGTTGCTCCAGCTCATCCTTGCCAAGATTCAGTTGTTCCAGTTCCTCTACCTGGTAGCTCAGAAGCTGCAGGCGGGCGTTTTGCTCTTCGCTGGCGTTTCGGAGTGTTTGAATCCGGGTATGGCAATGGTGCCACTGTCGCCAGATCTGGCTGACCGTTGTGGCCAGCTCGCTGCTACCTGCGTAACCATCCAGAAGTCGGCGATGAGTCGCCGGTTTCAGCAGCGACTGGTGTTCGTGCTGGCTATGGATATCCAGCAGCATCTCGCCGATTTGGCGCAAATCGGCCAGTGGGGAAGGGGTGCCATTGATATAGCCGCGACTGCGCCCTTCGCGGGTGATGGTGCGGCGAAGGATGCATTCGTCACCCGTATCCAGTTCGCGGGATGTCAGCCAGGCTTGGGCATCAGGGCAATGGGCAAGATCAAAGGTGGCGCGGATATCGGCGCGCTCACTGCCGGTTCGGACACTATCAGGCTCGGCGCGGTCGCCGATGGCGAGTCCCAGGGCGTCAAGCATGATGGACTTGCCTGCGCCGGTTTCGCCGGTAATAACGGTCATGCCCAGTGCAAGGTCAAGATCCAGCTGGTCAACGATGGCGTAGTTACTGATAGACAGATGAGTGAGCATCGCAGCGTGTCCGAATGGTTTTCCTGATTATTTATACAGTATTTTTTGTGGGGCGCAAGCCGTGTAATCCATTTTTCCTGTGATTCGCTTTGTCAGTCTGAATAACGGGGTTGTCAGTGTTAGTCAGCAATTGTTTCTTCTTTTCAGCCTGTGCCTTGAATCGTCACAAACTGCCCCCATATCGCGATGCATTACCAGATTTCACTGACATGTGCAGTCAACTAATTGAGTCGGAGATTCGAAATGGCGGAAGACGATATCAAAACTGAGCAAACCCCATCTGAAGCAGAGGAGCAGGTTAAGGCTCAGGCCGCTGCAGATGATCAAAAGACCGGCCCGGTAGACGGGGCTGAAGCTGTTGAAGAAGGCAAGGGCGAGGTTTCCCTGGGGACCCTGCAGGCTGAGCTGGCCAAGGCTCAGGAAGAGCTGGCCAAGGCCCAGGATCAGGTGCTGCGTATGCACGCTGATACCCAGAACGTGAAGCGTCGTGCGCAGCAGGATGTGGAAAATGCCCATAAGTTTGGCCTGAAAAAGTTTGCAGAAGAGCTTCTGCCGGTTGTTGATAGTCTGGAGCGTGGGCTGGAAAGCGCGGATGCCGCTGAAGGCAGTCACGAGGCGATGAAAGAAGGTATGGAGCTGACCCTGAAACTGTTCCTGGACACTCTGAAGAAATTCAGTGTTGAACAGGTTAATCCGGTCGGCGAACCCTTTAATCATGACCTGCATCAGGCCGTGAGTCAGGTTGAGAGCCCTGATCAGGAGCCGGGTTCTGTCCTGAATGTGTTCCAGAAGGGTTACACCCTGAACGGCCGTCTGATTCGCCCTGCCATGGTGGTGGTCGCCAAGGCGCCTGCGGCGGTTTAAGCGACTGAAATGTCTGGGAATCCGCCTGTTCTATCGGTTGATCAAAGAGATTTGAATTTAAGCCTTGAAATGATGACAGACGGTTCCCATATAGCAAAGCAAGAGGCCAGTCACCGGGTGTAAGGTCAGTCTGAAGCGTCCCGGGATGCGACGGTAAATTGATCGGTGAGACACACTGAGACCGGGCTGGCATGGCAGGTTGCCACGGATTTCACAGTATTTGTAAATAGATGATTCAGACCTTCGCCAGACGAAGTGATGAAAGAGGGCTACAGATGAGCAATAACAGCAAAGGCAGAATAATCGGCATTGACCTGGGTACCACCAACTCCTGTGTGGCAATCATGGACGGTGGCCAGGTTAAGGTAATCGAAAACGCTGAAGGCGCACGTACTACGCCTTCTATCATCGCCTATACCAACGATGGCGAAACCCTGGTGGGTATGCCGGCCAAGCGTCAGGCGGTCACCAACCCTGACAATACTCTGTATGCCATCAAGCGTCTGATCGGTCGTCGGTTTGAAGACGCTGAAGTGCAGAAAGACATCGAAATGGTGCCTTACAAGATCATCAAGGCGGACAACGGTGACGCCTGGATCGAAGCCAAGGGGCAGAAAATGGCACCGCCTCAGATCTCTGCCGAGATCCTGAAGAAGATGAAGAAGACCGCGGAAGACTACCTGGGTGATAAGGTCACCGAGGCTGTCATCACTGTTCCGGCTTACTTCAACGACGCACAGCGTCAGGCGACCAAAGATGCTGGCCGTATTGCCGGTCTGGAAGTTAAGCGGATCATCAACGAGCCGACTGCTGCGGCACTGGCTTACGGTATCGACAAGAAAGCCGGTGACCAGACCATCGCTGTATACGACCTGGGTGGTGGTACCTTCGATATTTCCATCATCGAAATCGCTGACGTCGATGGTGAGCACCAGTTTGAAGTACTGTCCACCAACGGTGACACCTTCCTGGGCGGTGAAGATTTCGACATGCGCCTGATCAACTATCTGGCGGAAGAGTTCAAGAAAGAACAGGGCATTGACCTGAAGGGCGATCCGCTGGCGATGCAGCGTCTGAAGGAAGCCGCTGAGAAGGCGAAGATTGAACTGTCTTCTGCCCAGCAGACTGACGTCAACCTGCCTTATGTTACTGCTGACGCTACCGGTCCCAAGCACCTGAACGTCAAAGTGACCCGTGCCAAGCTGGAATCCCTGGTAGAAGACCTGGTTGCACGTTCTCTGGAGCCTTGCCGTCAGGCGGTTAAAGATGCGGAACTGGATCTGTCCAGCATTGACGAAGTCATCCTGGTCGGTGGTCAGACCCGTATGCCGATGGTTCAGCAGAAAGTGGCTGAGTTCTTCGGTAAGGAAGCCCGTAAGGATGTTAACCCCGACGAAGCCGTGGCCATGGGCGCCGCACTGCAGGGTGGTGTACTGTCCGGCGACCGTACCGACGTCCTGCTGCTGGACGTGACCCCGCTGACCCTGGGTATCGAAACCATGGGCGGCGTGATGACGCCGCTGATCGAAAAGAACACCACTATTCCGACCAAGAAGTCCCAGGTGTTCTCTACAGCGGAAGACAACCAGAGCGCGGTAACTATTCACGTTCTGCAGGGCGAGCGTAAGCGTTCCGGCGACAACAAGTCTCTGGGGCAGTTCAACCTGTCTGATATTCCTCCTTCGCCTCGTGGCATGCCACAGATTGAAGTGTCCTTCGATCTGGACGCCAACGGTATTCTGAATGTATCTGCCAAGGACAAGGCCACTGGTAAGGAGCAGTCCATCGTCATCAAGGCCTCTTCTGGTCTGAGTGATGAAGAGATCGATCAGATGGTCAAGGACGCTGAAGCGAATGCTGAAGAAGACCGTAAGTTCGAAGAGCTGGCGCAGGTTCGTAATACAGCCGACGGTTTGGTTCACGCAACTCGCAAGACGCTGCAGGAAGCCGGTGACAAGGCGACTGAAGAAGAGAAGACTGCCATTGAAAACGCTGCCAAGGAACTGGAAGAAGCGATCAAGGGCGACGACAAGGCGCTGATCGAAGAGAAGACCAACGCACTGAGCCAGGCGTCTGCGTCTCTGGCACAGAAGATGTACGCCGAGCAGGCTGCCCAGGGCGAAGGCGCTGAGCAGGCTCAGGGCGACAGCAAGAAAGACGACGACGTTGTCGATGCTGAGTTTGAAGAAGTCAAGGACGAGAAGAAGTAAGTCCGCCTGCTGCATGCAGAGCGCCATCAGCAAAACCAGTCCGGTAACGGGCTGGTTTTGTGGCGAGATACCATACGGCAACGCGGGCTTTGGTCCCGCGTTGTTGTTTATTGAACAGCAGCCATGACGCGCAGGTCGGGCTGGATACAGATTGAAGTACAAGCACTGCGACGCGCAGCAGGCACCAGGTTGAGTGGTTATGTCCAAAAGAGATTACTATGAGGTGCTCGGGGTTTCCCGGGACGTCGGCGAGAAAGAGATAAAGAAGGCTTATCGCCGCATGGCGATGAAGTTCCATCCGGATCGTAATCCCGGCGATAAGGAATCGGAAGAAAAGTTCAAGGAAGTGAACGAGGCTTTCGAGATCCTGTCTGACCCTCAAAAGCGTGCGGCTTATGACCAGTATGGCCATGCAGGTGTTGATCCTAACATGGGAGCAGGCGCCGGTGCCGGTGGTTTTGGTAATTTCAGTGATATCTTCGGTGATGTATTCGGGGATATCTTTGGTGGTGCAAGCGGTGGTGGACGTGGACGTTCGAGCATGCAGCGTGGTGCCGATCTTCGTTATTCACTGGATCTGGACCTGGAAGAAGCCGTTCGTGGTACCACCAAGAAAATTCGTATTCCCACCTTGGTGGAATGTAACACCTGCCACGGTTCCGGTGCGAAGAAAGGTAGTTCCCCGGTAACCTGTACCACCTGTGGAGGCCATGGTCAGGTACGAATGCAGCAGGGCTTTTTCACGGTTCAGCAAACCTGTCCTGAGTGTCATGGTTCTGGTCAGGTGATCAAGGATCCCTGCCCTGACTGTCATGGTGAAGGGCGTATCCGGGAATACAAGACGCTGTCTGTGAAAGTCCCGGCAGGTGTGGATACCGGTGACAGAATTCGTTTGTCCGGTGAGGGGGAGGCGGGTGTCAACGGTGGCCCGGCCGGCGACCTGTATGTTCAGATGGAAGTGCGTGAGCACCCGATATTTCAGCGTGATGGCAAACACCTCTATTGCGAAGTGCCTATCTCCATCATTGATGCGGCACTGGGCGGTGAGTTGGAAGTCCCGACGCTGGACGGCAAGGTCAAACTGAAGATTCCTGCAGAAACCCAGACTGGCAAGATGTTCCGTATGCGCGGCAAAGGGGTTCCGCCAGTACGTGGCGGTGGCGTCGGAGATCTGATCTGTAAGGTGATGGTGGAAACACCGGTTAACTTGACCTCTCACCAGAAAGACTTGCTTCAGCAGCTGCAGAAGTCTTTTGAGGATGAAAGCAATAATCACTCACCCCAGAAAAAGTCATTCTTCGAAGGCGTTAAAAAGTTCTTCGATAATATGACCTCTTGATCTATCCGTGATCTCACGCAAAGGCCGACAGACATGTCGGCCTTTTTTGTTCTGTGATAGGGCCTAGCTCCAGAGCGTTAATAGGCTCAGGTATGTAATGGGGAATACTCAAGTATTGGCGGGATTGCGCGAAGAAGTACTACAGGATCCAACAGACAAAGTGTCTGCCATATGCCGAGCATGCCTGCCTTTTTCAACGATTTGTCGCCTGCCAAGCGGTTCTTGCTGCAAGCGTTAGTGTTATTTGTCTCTGGCTTTTTGCTGGCGGCGGGTGTCAGCCATTGGTTAAGCCTGAATGCAGGCCCACCGGCGCAGGATCAGCATCTCTCCAGTGTTTCCACGGACACGGTGTTTATGTGCTCAGCCAATCCAGATGCCGGCCAGTGGGTCAATATCCCGGTTAACCTGAATCAGCCACATTTTCTTGTCGATGGAGATGAAGGGATTTATGAAGTGAACCGCTTTGAGGGGCAATCAATACAATACAATACAATACAGAAGAAAGCAGCAGACCATCTTGTGAATCAGGTGCGAGATGCTGTGGGTCAGCGCGGTTGGCACAACTTTGATCAGGCAATACGTGACGGGTTTTCCTGGTATCTACCCGGGCATTATGCAAAGAAAGAGTATTTGTATGATGAACAGATTATGGATCCTGAACGCCCAGAAGTGCTGATTTACAGCGGCAAGCGTTTAATTGGTGCCATGTTCCTGGCCACCTGTGAATCCTGTGATATTGATCTTTCCGGTCCCCAGCCTGGCGGTGCCCTGACGCAATGGCATTATCATATATTTAACTTCAATTTTTGTTTTCCGGATCGTCTGCCAGAAAAGGAGTTCAGTCTTGCCTTGCCTGGCAGTGATGGGGTGTGCCCGACAGGCGTGTTGACCAACCGGACGCCGGAAATGATTCATGTCTGGCTGGAAGATCATCCGGACGGACGTTTTGCTTCCGATGATGGTTTTTCGTTGCCGCCCGTCGATCAGGCCTGTGCCGGTGAGGATACCGGCACCTATCCATGCAATATTTCTGTTCGAGATCAACCAGACCTCGTCCGCTGAATCGTTTGATTTAGCGGATATCTGACACGCTGACAGCGGTAAATGTCTTGGGTGGTGAAACCAGGAAGTCCTGGGCAGCAATTAGCATCAACTCCCGGCTTTCGGCGCGCCACGTGGTTTCAAACAGGGCGTAGATAGCGCCGGCGATATGCTCCAGGGCGGAACGGACATTGCGGTGCTTGAGATAGTGCGCCAGGAAGAGTGCCGTGGTGGCGTCGCCAGAACCATTGAGAGGAATAGGGAATACCAGTTTCGGTGTTTCGACCAGCCAGGCGCCTTCACGGCTTACCGCCATCATTTCAATCTTGGTTGGGTCGGTGTTTTCCCGCTCAAGGCTGGTGACCAGGATAATTTCTGCACCGGTTTCGCGCAGGGCGTGTGCGGCGGAAAGGGCACTGTCGAGATCTGTGACGGCCTGGCCTGTCAGTAATTCCAGTTCGAACTGGTTGGGGGTCAGAATATCGGCGTGGGTAATGACATTATCCCGGAAGAACTCGGGAATGCCCTCACGGACAAAAACGCCCCGGCCATAATCACCAATAACCGGGTCGCAGCAGTAGATGGCTTCTGGGTTGGCAGTTTTGACTTTGTCCACTGCTTCCAGAATGACATCGCCGATATCTGCCGATCCCATATAGCCAGACAGCACAGCGTTGCAGTTAGGTAGCACGCCTCGTTCTTCAATGCCGGTAATAACATCGCGAACGGTATCTGCGGCAATCACAGGGCCACGCCAGGCGCCATGACCGGTGTGATTGGAAAACATCACGGTATGCACCGGCCAGACCTCGAGCCCCATACGCTGGAGCGGGAAAATCGCAGAGCTGTTGCCGGCATGGCCGTAGGCGACGTGGGACTGAATCGACAGAATATTCATGGATGAACTGCTTGTTACGGGTGTAAAACATCGCGCAGGCTCGGGTAATACGGTGCGCGGGGTTGCTGTTTGCACTGTAGCGGTTAGACTCCTTGCCTTTCAACTGCATAGATCAATAAGAGGCAGAGACATGACAAACGTTGCTGTAGTTGGTGCCGCCGGTCGTATGGGAAAAACACTGGTTGCCGCGCTGCATCAGACTGAGGGTGTCAAACTGACCGTTGCTATTGATCGTCCGGACAGTTCGCTGATCGGAGCGGATGCCGGTGAACTGGCCGGTATTGGAAAAGTCGGTGTAACTCTGGCGTCAGACCTGTCTGCTCATGTGGCTGATTTTGATGTGGTCATTGATTTCTCTGCGCCGGATTACACGTTGGAAAATGTTGCCCTTTGTCGTGAAAATGGCAAAGGGATCGTCATCGGTACGACCGGGTTAACCGATGCGCAGAAGCAAACGCTTAAGGACGCGGCTGAAACCATTCCTGTGGTATTTGCGCCTAACATGGGTGTTGGTGTGAACCTGGTATTCAAGCTGCTGGAAATGGCGGCGAGGGTGCTGGGAGATGATGTCGATATTGAAGTCATTGAAGCTCATCATCGCCATAAGGTGGATGCACCTTCCGGCACCGCCTTGCGAATGGGGGAAGTGGTTGCAGAAACCCTGGGACGCGATTTGAAAACCTGTGCCGTCTACGGTCGTGAAGGACAGACTGGTGCCCGCGATCGCAATACTATTGGTTTCGCCACGGTTCGGGCGGGCGATATTGTGGGTGAGCACACAGTGATGTTTGCCGCCGAAGGTGAGCGCGTTGAAATTACCCACAAGGCCAGCAGTCGGATGACCTTTGCCCGTGGTGCCGTAAGGGCCGCCGGCTGGTTAGCAGATAAAAAACACGGTCTGTTTGATATGCAGGATGTATTGGGGCTGCGTTAGTCGTCAGCTGCAGGTCAGTGATACTTACGGGCTGGTTAGTGTTTTACTGAAAACGAATAGGTATTTATAGCTATCGGGCCAAGCTTCTGGTAGGATGCTGAAAATTTGCGCCGGGTTGGATCAGGATGCCCGACCCGGGGAAGAATAAAACGCAATTTGGGCAGTATTCATGAAAAAGCGAGATGGAACTTGGTTGCATCTCGCTTTTTTACGACCAGAATAACAGTGCAGCAAATAAGCAGTCAGTACGGGGAGGACGCCTTGAGCAGACCAGCCATTCTCGCCCTGGAGGACGGAAGTATTTTCCAGGGGGTTGCCATTGGCGCAGATGGTGAAACCAGTGGTGAGGTGGTATTCAATACCGCCATGACCGGATATCAGGAAATTCTTACCGACCCTTCTTACGCTCGACAAATTGTTACACTCACCTATCCCCATATTGGCAATACCGGCACGACCCCTGAAGACGAAGAAGCGTCTCAGGTCTGGGCAGCCGGTTTGGTCATCCGGGATTTACCACTGCTCGCCAGCAACTGGCGTAACCAGCAGCCGCTTGATGAATACCTGAAAGAACGCAACATTGTTGCCATCGCAGATATTGATACCCGTCGGCTGACCCGTATCCTGCGGGAAAAGGGCGCCCAGAACGGTTGTATCATTGCCGGTAAGGCGGCGACAGCCGAACGGGCGCTTGAGCTGGCTGGCCAGTTCCCCGGTCTTAAGGGGATGGATCTGGCGAAGGAAGTAACCACCGATGCAAGCTATCCATGGATTCAGTCCGTCTGGCAGCTGGATACGGACAGCCATCCTGACCAGTCCCATGCGGATTACCATGTAGTGGCTTATGACTTCGGGGTGAAGCGTAACATCCTGCGTATGTTGGCAGCCCGTGGCTGTCGGCTGACCGTGGTGCCAGCCAAGACACCGGCCGCCGATGTCCTGGCCATGAACCCGGATGGCGTCTTCCTCTCCAATGGCCCCGGGGATCCTGAGCCCTGCGATTATGCGATTGAGGCCATTCAGGACATTCTGAAAACGGATATTCCTGTATTCGGCATCTGTCTGGGGCATCAGTTACTGGCACTGGCCAGTGGTGCAGAAACAGAAAAAATGAAATTCGGGCATCATGGTGCGAACCATCCGGTTCAGGATTTGTCTACCGGAGTAGTGATGATCACCAGCCAGAACCATGGGTTTGCCGTGTCAGAAGAGAGCCTGCCGGGTCATCTTAAACCCACACACAAGTCCTTGTTCGATGGTTCTTTGCAGGGGGTTGAACGTACGGACCGGCCCGCCTTCAGCTTCCAGGGACACCCGGAGGCGAGTCCTGGTCCCCATGATGTAGCGCCACTGTTCGACCGCTTTGTCACCATGATGGCGGAACGACGATAAACCCGTTTTACCACGCGTTATCAGGTGGAGGCCGGTGACCCCGGCCTTTGGCAACCAGCAAGAATTCAGAAGAATACCATGCCCAAGCGTACAGACATCCAGAGCATACTGATCCTAGGCGCCGGCCCGATTGTGATTGGCCAGGCCTGTGAGTTCGACTATTCCGGTGCCCAGGCCTGCAAGGCGTTGAAGGAAGAGGGTTATCGGGTCATTCTCGTTAATTCCAACCCAGCCACCATCATGACCGATCCGGCGATGGCGGATGCAACCTATATTGAGCCTATCCGCTGGGAAACGGTCGAAAAAATCATTGAAAAAGAACGGCCCGATGTTCTGATCCCCACCATGGGCGGGCAGACGGCGCTGAACTGCGCCCTGGATCTTCATCACAAGGGTGTACTGGAAAAGTATGGCGTCGAAATGATTGGCGCCGATGCCGCGACCATCGATAAGGCGGAAGACCGGGATCTTTTCGACAAGGCCATGAAAAATATCGGCCTGGAAACACCCCGTTCCGGTATTGCTCATTCGATGGATGAAGCTTTGCAGGTCGTCAGTAAGCTGGGTTTCCCCTGCATTATTCGTCCCTCGTTCACGATGGGCGGTGCTGGTGGCGGTATTGCTTATAACCGGGAAGAATTCGAAGAAATCTGTGAGCGTGGCCTTGACCTTTCTCCGACCTCTGAACTGTTGATCGACGAATCACTGATCGGCTGGAAAGAGTACGAGATGGAAGTGGTGCGGGATCGTAATGACAACTGCATCATTGTTTGTGCCATTGAGAACTTCGATCCCATGGGTGTGCATACGGGTGACTCGATTACTGTTGCACCGGCGCAGACGCTGACGGATAAGGAATACCAGATCATGCGTAATGCCTCCCTAGCGGTATTACGTGAGATTGGTGTGGAAACCGGCGGTTCCAATGTTCAGTTCGGCATCAATCCGGAAGATGGCCGGATGGTGGTGATCGAAATGAATCCGCGGGTTTCCCGTTCCTCCGCGCTGGCCTCCAAGGCGACCGGTTTTCCGATTGCCAAGGTCGCGGCGAAACTGGCGATCGGTTATACGCTGGATGAATTGCAGAATGATATTACCGGCGGAGTGACGCCAGCCTCTTTTGAGCCGGCAATTGATTACGTTGTCACCAAAATCCCGCGGTTCGCCTTCGAGAAGTTCCCGCAGGCGGATGACCGGCTGACGACGCAGATGAAATCTGTCGGTGAGGTGATGGCGATTGGTCGGAACTTTCAGGAATCCATGCAGAAGGCGCTGCGGGGACTGGAAGTGGGTTCCGATGGGTTTGATCCACAGCTGGATATTAATGATGCTGATGCGCCTGAGCGTATCCGTGAAGGGCTGGTGACGCCGCGCGCCGAGCGCATCTGGTGCGTGGCGGATGCATTCAGGGCTGGATTCTCTCTGGATGATGTCTTTGACCTGACCGCGATTGATCGCTGGTTCCTGGTGCAGATTGAAGATCTGGTTCGGGAAGAGCGGGCTCTGGCCGGAATCTCGCTCAGTGCCCTGGATGCTGATCGGGTTTATCGCCTCAAGCGCAAAGGCTTCAGTGATGCCCGTCTGGCAACGTTGCTCAATGTCAGTGAGCGTGAATTCCGTGAATATCGACAGTCACAGAATATCCATCCGGTTTTCAAGCGGGTGGATACCTGTGCCGCAGAGTTTGCTTCGTCGACAGCCTATATGTATTCGTCTTATGACGAAGAGTGTGAGGCTGCGCCTTCCGAGCGCCAGAAAATCATGGTTATTGGCGGTGGGCCAAACCGGATTGGACAGGGAATTGAGTTTGATTACTGCTGCGTTCATGCAGCGCTGGCCATGCGGGATGATGGCTATGAAACCATCATGGTTAACTGCAATCCCGAAACCGTTTCCACAGACTATGACACCTCAGATCGTCTCTATTTCGAGCCGGTAACACTGGAAGATGTGCTGGCCATTGTTGATGTGGAAAAGCCGGCCGGTGTGATTGTCCAGTATGGTGGCCAGACGCCTCTGAAACTGGCTCGTGCCTTGGAAGCGGCCGGTGTGCCGATTATCGGTACATCTCCGGAAGCGATTGACCGGGCGGAAGATCGGGAGCGTTTCCAGCAGATGATCGAGAAGCTGGGGCTCAAGCAGCCGTCTAATGCGACGGTTCGTAGTGTTGACGAGGCGATGGTCAAGGCTTCGGAAATCGGTTACCCGTTGGTGGTTCGCCCCTCTTATGTGCTGGGTGGCCGTGCCATGGAGATCGTCAATGCGGAAGAAGATCTGGCGCGATACATGAATGAAGCTGTTCAGGTTTCTAACGAAAGCCCAGTGCTTCTAGACTATTTCCTGACCCATGCGGTCGAAGTGGACGTGGATGCGGTCTGTGATGGTGAGCAGGTCGTTATCGGTGCGATCATGCAGCATATCGAACAGGCCGGCATACATTCCGGTGATTCCGCCTGCTCTTTGCCCCCGTACAGTTTGAGTGAATCCGTTCAGGATCAGATCCGTGAGCAGGTGCGCAGTATGGCGCTAGAGCTGGGGGTTGTGGGTCTGATGAATGTCCAGCTGGCCATTCAGGATGATGAGATTTATGTCATCGAAGTCAATCCGCGGGCGTCCCGGACCGTGCCGTTTGTCTCCAAGTGCATCGGGTTGTCACTGGCCAAGGTGGCGGCGCGTGTCATGGCAGGCAAAACGTTGAAAGAGCTCAGCTTTGAGCAAGAAATTATTCCTGATACCTGGTATGTGAAGGAAGCGGTTTTCCCGTTTAATAAGTTCCCGAGCGTAGATCCTATTCTTGGGCCGGAAATGAAATCCACCGGTGAGGTCATGGGCGTTGGTGAGTCATTCCCGGAAGCGTATGCGAAGGCGCAGTTAGCGGTGAAGATGGCTCTGCCCAGTGGTGGGCGGGCGATTCTCAGTGTCCGCGAACGGGATAAGCCCTTGGCGCCGGCTGTTGCACGCTTGCTGCTGGCGGCCGGGTTTGATCTGCTGGCCACCCGTGGAACGGCAGCAGTCCTTAAGGAGGAAGGTATTCCTGTGACCGTGGTGAACAAGGTCAAGGAAGGGCGTCCTCATCTTGTAGACATGATCGTGAATGGCGAAATCTCCCTAGTGGTTAATACTACAGAGGGTCGCCAGGCGATAGCCGATTCTTATACAATTCGGCGATCCGCACTCACACACAAGGTCCTCTATACCACCACGATGGCGGGTGCCGAGGCGATAGCCCAGGCCATTTGTTTTGGGCCGGAAAAAAGTGTCAGACGTCTACAGGATTTACATAAGGGTATTGCTGGATGAAGCGTTTTCCCATGACCGTGGAGAGTGAACAGGCTCTCCGCGAGGAATTGCACCGCCGTAAAACAGTGGATCGGGCCCGTATCGCGGAGGCGATCGCTGAAGCCCGTGAGCTGGGTGATTTGAAAGAGAATGCTGAATACCACGCTGCCCGCGAGCAGCAGAGCTTTAATGAAGGCCGCGTTCAGGAGCTGGAAGGTAAGCTGTCCAATGCGCAGGTGATTGATATCACCACCATCGAAAATACCGGCAAGGTGATTTTTGGTGTGACGGTTTCACTGATCAATACCGGCACGGATGAAGAGGCTGTGTACAAGATCGTGGGTGAAGATGAAGCGGATATTAAGGACGGCAAGATTTCTGTGTCATCTCCCATTGCCCGTGCGCTGATTGGTAAGGAAGAAGGCGACGTTGCCGTTGTCCAGACGCCGAAAGGCAGTGTGGAATATGAAATTGATGAAGTGAAACATATCTGATCACTTCGTTGCAAAAGCTGCCGTTCAGGCAGCTTTTTTTTATCCGGAAAAAGGTGGTTTTATGGTTCAGAAGCAGGTGCCGTTTATCCGTTTGTCGGGCATTACGCTGATGTTGCTGCAGACGCTTTGGTGTGGTGGTATCTGGATAGTGGCTTATCTGGTGAATCCGGTGTTGGTGCGGACCGGTGGCAAGTATCCGGATATCGTGATCATGTTGAGCCAGGTAATGATTGGTCTGGCGCTGGTGTGTACCGGGATTGTGCTGGCGTTTTGTCTGGCGGAGCGTGGATTCAGGGCGTTACGACATGCCTATGAAAAACTGCTGGTTGCAGCCATGGCCGCACAGGTGGTGGGTTTTGTTGGTCTTGTTTATCTGCCTGTCATGATTGATGTCTTTCTGGCTGTTATCGCATTGCTGGCCGTGTTTGTGGTGATTTATTCCGTCCAGCACTTGCGTGAGGAAAAAGGCTGATTCCTGTCATCCGTGGCAGGAAATTGCCTTGATGGTTGCTCAGCCGTGCTGACGAAGAATGTTGGACAACCGGGGAGAAGGCTCTTTGGCCGCTTTGTAAATCAGGGCGATTTTGCCAATGGTCTGAACCAGTTCGGCTTTGCTGATGCCGCAGAGTTCAGCAATGACAGCACGTCTGGCGTCGCGGTCACCAATGGCGAACTTCACTTTGATCAGTTCGTGGTCGTCCAGGGCGCGTCGGGTTTCTTCAACCACGCCTTCGGTAATGCCGTTGTCGGCTACGATAACAACCGGCTTCAGGTTGTGGCCGATGGCCCGGAAGCTGCGTTTGCGTTCGGAGGATAGCATGCGCGTTTATCTCACTTGACTGTCTGGGTGCGGGGTGCCCCGCGGGACGCCGCATTGTACTGGTCGTGCCCGGTAATGCAACTTGCGGTAAGGCGCTACGGGATAACCCGTGTTAGTCAGGACTTCCTTTTTGGTTAACATTCGCCGTCGTTGGCTCTAGAATAGCGCTCCTGTTAAATACTCCCTTCTTAGTTCGTTATCTATGGCAAGATCCAAAAGTAGTGGTCGTTGGCTCAAGGAGCACTTTGACGACCAGTTTGTCCAGCAGTCCCTGAAAGACGGCTATCGCTCCCGGGCCAGTTATAAGCTGCTGGAAATTGATGATAAGGATCGTCTGTTTCGCCCCGGCATGAATGTCGTTGACCTTGGTGCTGCGCCCGGTGGCTGGACCCAGGTTGCTGTTGAACGGGTGGGGGACCATGGCCGGGTCGTGGCATCGGATATTCTGCCGATGAACCCGATTGCCGGCGTGGCATTTGTTCAAGGCGATTTCACCGAAGATGCGGTATTGCAGGCGATTCTGGCAGAGACAGGATCTTCCGGTATAGACCTTGTAATTTCTGATATGGCCCCCAATATGAGTGGTATGAAGGCCGTTGACCAGCCAAAAGCCATGTATCTTGCGGAACTGGCGCTGGATCTCGCAATTCAGACATTGAAACCGGGTGGGGCATTTTTGACCAAGATTTTCCACGGCGAGGGATTTGATGAATACCTCCGTGCCATGCGTGGATCCTTTGGCAAGGTGATGACCCGCAAGCCGCTGGCTTCAAGGGCACGTTCCCGTGAAACCTACCTGTTAGGCAGGGATTTCCGGGGCTGAAATCGATAGAGCAGGACTATCTGGGATATAGCAGCAGGCAATAGCCCGGATGCTGTCTAAGGCAGGCATTCTGTAGTAAGGTTTAGTTGTAGCGTCCCGGTAGTATAACCGCGTACAATGAGAATCGCGCTACGTCCTGAGCGCTCTGAGAGTGTCCAGCCGTACCGTATACGCTCAGTGAGGGTAGACACTTTGAACGACATGGCAAAAAATCTGATTTTATGGGTGATCATCGCCCTTGTGCTGCTGACCGTCTTCAAGAACTTTGACGGGATGCAGACGTCCACGCAAAAGATTAGCTATTCCGACTTTATTACCCAGGTAGATAACCGTCAGGTCAGTCAGGTGACCATTGATGGCTATACGCTGACGGGTGTTCTCAGTGATAACAAGCGTTTTGAAGTCAACCTGCCGCCTACCGTCCGTGACGACAAGTTGATGGACGAGATGCTGCGTAACAATGTTCAGGTTGAAGCCAAGCCGATTGAAAAACAAAGCATCTGGACCCAGCTTCTGGTAGCAAGTTTCCCGATCCTGGTGATTATCGCTGTTTTCATGTTTTTCATGCGTCAGATGCAGGGGGGCGGTGGTGGCCGTGGTGGCCCCATGAGCTTTGGTAAGAGCAAGGCGCGTCTGTTGTCTGAAGACCAGATCAAAACCACGTTTGCCGATGTGGCTGGTGTGGATGAAGCCAAGGAAGACGTTCAGGAACTGGTCGATTTCCTGAAAGATCCAGGTAAGTTTCAGCGCCTGGGTGGCCGGATTCCCCGTGGTGTCCTGATGGTCGGTTCGCCGGGTACGGGTAAGACACTGCTTGCCAAAGCTATTGCCGGTGAAGCCAAAGTGCCATTCTTTACCATTTCCGGTTCAGACTTTGTGGAAATGTTTGTGGGGGTGGGTGCCTCCCGTGTCCGTGACATGTTTGAGCAGGCTAAGAAGCAGGCGCCTTGTATCATTTTTATTGACGAAATTGATGCCGTGGGTCGTCATCGAGGTGCTGGTCTTGGTGGTGGTCATGATGAACGTGAGCAGACGCTGAACCAGTTGCTGGTTGAAATGGATGGTTTTGAAGCCAACGATGGCATTATCGTCATTGCTGCGACTAACCGTCCTGATGTACTGGATCCTGCGTTGTTGCGTCCCGGTCGTTTCGACCGTCAGGTCGTGGTGCCTCTGCCCGATATTCGTGGTCGTGAGCAGATTCTGAAAGTCCACATGCGTAAGGTGCCGATTTCTGATGATGTGAATCCGGCTGTTATTGCGCGTGGTACGCCTGGCTTTTCCGGTGCGGATCTGGCCAACCTGGTTAACGAAGCAGCCCTGTTTGCTGCTCGTTCCAATCGCCGTGTTGTACGCATGGAAGAGTTCGATCTTGCCAAGGACAAAATCATGATGGGCGCTGAGCGTAAGTCCATGGTGATGAGCGAGAAAGACAAGGAGATGACCGCTTATCATGAGGCTGGTCATGCCATTGTCGGTCGCATGATGCCTGAGCATGATCCTGTTTATAAGGTGACCATTATCCCCCGTGGCCGTGCGTTGGGTGTTACCATGTACCTGCCTGAAGAGGATAAGGTCAGCTATAGCCGTCGCTATTTGTTGGGCCGGCTTTCTTCACTGTACGGTGGACGTATTGCAGAAGAGTTGCTGTACGGTGCAGACGGTGTCTCAACAGGAGCATCAAACGATATTCAGCAGGCAACTCAGATGGCGCGGAGTATGGTCACCAAGTGGGGCTTGTCTGAAAAGCTTGGGCCGCTGCTTTATGCTGAAGAAGAGGGTGAAGTCTTCCTGGGTAAGAGTCAGGGTGCTCATCATGTGAATGTTAGTGGTGAAACGGCCAAAGTGATTGATGAGGAGGTTCGTGCCCTCATTGATGATTGTTATGGTGAGGCGAAGCGCATCCTTGAGGAAAATCGCGACAAGCTTGAGTTGATGAAGGATGCATTGATGGAATATGAAACCATCGGTGTTGATCAGATCGACGATATCATGGCGGGTAAGAAACCTCGTCCACCCCGTGACTGGAATGAATCCAATGGCAATGGTGGTGCAGCAGCTGTATCAGAAGCACCTGATGTGAATGATGCAGATGATTCGTCCTCCAAGCCTTCAGAGGACGGTGGTGCGGGTTCTGTTCCCGGATCTGCAGGCTAATTGCCAGTAAAGTGGGAAAGCCCGGCATTGTCCGGGCTTTTTTGTTGCTTCGCCGTGTTGTGACAGTGCGGGTATTGCTTTTGTCAAAAACGCGGATGGACACTTATACTCCGCGTACTTTAATCATTCCCGGAACTGAATCATGCAAACAGTGTTCAACTGCTCAAATCGGTTGCTCGATTTGTCTCGCCCACGGATTATGGGGATATTGAATGTCACGCCAGATTCTTTTTCTGATGGCGGACGTTACAATACGCTCGATAAAGCCGTTCGGCATGCGGTTGAGATGGTCGGGACGGGCGCAGACATTGTTGATGTGGGTGGTGAATCTACCCGTCCCGGTGCGCAGACTGTTACGGTTCAGGAAGAAATTGATCGGGTAGTACCGGTTATTGAAGCGCTACGCCGCGAACTGGATGTGGTGATTTCTCTGGATACCAGTGAAGCGGATGTCATGCGGGCAGGTGCAGCGGCTGGCGCGGGTATTATTAATGATGTACGAGCGCTGACGCGTAATGGTGCGTTACAGGCTGCGGCTGAGTTGGATTTACCCGTCATTCTTATGCATTCGTTGTGTGAACAGCCTGAACCCGGTTTTGTGCCGCAGTATAATGATGTCGTCACTGATGTAAAAGCCTACCTGGCTGGCAGGGTGGCGGCTGCCGTTGATGCCGGCGTTAAAAAAGAACAGATTATTTTGGATCCCGGTTTTGGTGGTGGCATGTTTGGCAAAGCGCCGCCCCACGATCTGGCCATGATTCAGCGGTTTTCCGAGTTTCTTGAAATGGGAATGCCGGTTCTGGCGGGCTTGTCCCGTAAATCATTTATTGGCGCCATCCTTGATCGTCCGGCCAGTGAGCGTTTGCCTGCCAGTCTGGCGGTGGCGGCATTGGTGCTGAATGCCGGCGCCCACATTCTGCGCGTCCATGATGTTGCGGAAAGCGCGGATGTATTAAATATGGTTATGGCGCTGAAAGCGTTGAATGAAGCCGCATAAGGCATGCGGTGGTAGAGAAAGGATTGCGAGAATGACGCGTAAGTATTTTGGTACTGATGGTATTCGCGGTCGTGTCGGAGAATTTCCGATTACGCCGGAATTTGTCCTTAAGCTGGGTTGGGCTGCTGGGCGGGTCTTTGCCGGGCAGGGGGCAAACCGCGTTATTATCGGGAAGGATACCCGCATTTCCGGGTATATGTTTGAGTCGGCACTGGAGGCCGGTTTGTCTGCGGCCGGTGTGGATGTCTGGTTGCTTGGTCCCATGCCGACACCGGCGATTGCTTATCTTACGCGTACATTCAATGCCTGTGCCGGTATTGTCATCAGTGCATCCCATAACCCCTACCATGATAATGGCATCAAGTTTTTCTCATCCCGTGGTGACAAGTTACCGGATGGTGTTGAGCTTGCGATTGAGCGAATGCTGGATGAGCCTCTGGAGGTGGTTGAGCCTGACTGTCTGGGTAAGGCTCGGCGGATTGAGGATGCGGCTGGTCGGTATATTGAATACTGTAAGGCAACGGTGGGTACGGGGCTGGATCTGTCTGGCCTGAAAATTATTGTCGATGGTGCCCATGGTGCGACTTACCATGTTGGTCCTGCGGTGTTCCGGGAGCTCGGCGCGACGGTCGATGTCATCGGTGTGCAGCCAGACGGACTGAATATCAATAAGGATGTCGGTTCCACCCATCTGGACGCTCTGCGTGCGGAAGTTGTTGCTCGCGAAGCCAACCTCGGTATCGCATTTGATGGTGACGGTGATCGACTGATGATGGTGGATCACAAGGGTGAAGTGGTTGATGGGGATGAGCTCATCTACATCACAGCTGCTTTTCGTCGTGCTCGTGGCGAGCTGGCTGGTGGGGTTGTCGGGACGGTCATGAGTAATCTCGGTATGGAAAAAGCCCTGGCGGATCTGAGTATTCCGTTTGAGCGTGCCGCCGTGGGGGATCGTTATGTTAATGAGTTGCTGTTGAAAAAAGGCTGGCAGTTGGGTGGCGAGTCTTCCGGCCATATTATTTGCCGTTATGTTTCCACTACGGGGGATGGCATTGTGTCTGCGCTGCAGGTGTTGCGGGCAGTGGTAGAAACCGGGCGATCGCTGCACGCTCTCAAGTCAGATATGGCCAAATATCCCCAGGTGATGATCAATGTTCGGCTGCCTGAGAAGATGGATGTGTCTGGTAATCCCGCTGTCACTAAAGCGGTGTGCGCTGTTGAAGCCCGACTTGCGGGGCGTGGGCGTGTGCTTTTGCGTCCATCAGGTACTGAGCCGTTGATTCGGGTGATGGTGGAAGGTGAAGACTACCAGGAGGTTGCGGACAGTTGTCGTGAGCTTGCTGATGTTGTGAAAGCCCAGCTGGGATGATGTTTCCGTTGGTTTGAATCGAGGGTGCTTGACAATCACGCTGGTTGTCTAAAGCACCCCGGTACGCTAACATTCCGAGCCTTCATTCTGACCGAGGTGTAGTATGCGCAAGCCGTTGGTTGCCGGTAACTGGAAGATGAATGGTTCCCGTACCATGATTGCAGGGCTTTTGGATGGCCTGACCGCTGGCCTGACGGAAGGGTGTGACAAAACAGAGATAGCCGTTTTTCCTCCCTCAATTTATCTTTCCCAGGTAAAAGACGCGCTGGATGGTTCATCTGTCGCCTGGGGTGTGCAGAATGTCTGCACGCAAGAGGGGGAAGCGGGTGCTTATACCGGAGAAACGGCTGTTGCTATGGCGGCGGATTTTGGGTGTGCCTATGTGTTGGTGGGGCACTCTGAGCGGCGTGCGCTGTATGCTGAGTCGGATGCGGTGGTTGCAGCTAAGTTTGCGCTGATTGCAGGTCAGAATCTGGTGCCGGTTTTGTGTGTCGGTGAAACACTGGAAGAGCGTGAGCGGGGTGAGACGATGTCGGTTGTGAGTCGTCAGCTTGGTGCGGTGCTTGATGGTGTGGATGCGGCTTTACTCAATGATTTCGTGATTGCTTATGAGCCGGTGTGGGCGATAGGCACGGGCAAAACGGCGACACCGCAGCAGGCTCAGGATGTGCATGCTGAAATTCGCGGATTGCTTGAAAAACGTTGCCCTGACATGGCTGCGCGGACCCGTATTCTGTATGGTGGCAGCGTCAAGGCGTCGAATGCGGTCGATATTTTAGGTCAGTTGGATGTGGATGGCGCCCTGGTGGGTGGCGCATCGCTCAAGGCTGAAGAGTTTCTTGCTATCTGTAGAGCTGCAGGTTAAATCTAGATGGAAACAGTGATTCTAATTATTCATGTCATTATTGCTATTGCCCTGGTGGCGCTCGTGCTGCTGCAGCAGGGTAAGGGGGCGGATACCGGTGCATCCTTTGGTGGTGGTGCTTCTCAGACTGTTTTTGGTAGCCAGGGTTCGGCAAGCTTTCTCGGTCGTGTGACGGCCGCGTTGGCGACAGTCTTCTTTCTGACCAGCTTTGGCCTGGCGATGCTGGCCAAGCAGAAGGCGGATTCCATGCTGGATCTGGGCGTACCTGCAGAAGTGACTGAGACCTATCAGGAAGTGCCTGCGGTGAATACGGATGCGCCGATGGTGGATGAAATTTCTGTAGATTCTTCCAATGCCCCTATGATAGACTCTGCCGCGTCTTCTGAGGGAGATGTGTCGAAGTCTACTGAATGACATGATGCGTCTGCCAAGGTTGTAGTTTAGATGTAGCCGAAGTGGTGGAATTGGTAGACACGCCATCTTGAGGGGGTGGTGCTCTATGAGCGTGCGGGTTCAAGTCCCGCCTTCGGCACCAGCGAATTTGTGGGTGGTCGACAGAGTGTCGGCCAGCTGAATTGACCGATTCCGTGATATGGCAATATAATTAATCAGTCATTTAGAGGAGCTGATTGTAAGGTGTCGTAACAAAGTAGGTTGCCCTTGTGGCAATAAGATGCCGGATCAGTTTCAAGATTGTGGAAAAGCCCCTCGTTATAGGGGCTTTTTTGCTAGGCATAAGCTGTTGCCGCAGCAGCAGGACATCCGCATGTTGTCCCTGCTGAGGGCAAGGTCGCAGGATGGGCTATATAGCCCATTTTTTATTGCTTTAAATTGTCGCCTGTTTCTGGCAACACGAAGGTTGTGGCTGTCTGCTGACGCAGGGGGCGTAAAGAGGCGGGCAGGGTTCACAGTCAGTTGCTGAGGGCGGTGTAAGTGGCTAGCAAGCTGGAAGTATTACACGAGCTGATCGAGCCAGTCGTCGAAGGGCAGGACTGCACCTTCTGGGGGCTCGAGCTCCTGGCGCAGGGGCGCCATAGCCTGTTACGGGTCTATATCGATACCGAGCAGGGCGTTACTGTTGATGATTGCGAGAAAGTCAGTCGACAGCTGAGTGCTGTGATGGATGTTGAAGACCCTATCAGTGGTGAGTATACGCTGGAAGTGTCTTCTCCTGGGCTTGATCGGCCCCTGTTTACCTTGGCTCAGTACGAGAGCCATGTTGGTCAGGTGGTCAATGTGCGGTTGCGGGTTCCGTTTGAAGGACGACGCAAGTACAAAGGGGTGATCAAGGGCGTCGAGGGTGACGAAGTGGTGATTGTCTGTGAAGGGCATGAATTCCTGTTTCCCATGGATGTCATTGAAAAAGCCCATGTGGTTCCTCAGTTCTAATAAAGTGTCTGGCTGACGATGACGGCGCAGGCCCGACAGGAATGACCAGATTTATCGATACGAGAGGCAGAGCATGAGCAAAGAGATCCTGTTGGTCGTTGACTCGGTTTCCAATGAGAAGGGCGTGCCGCCCGATGTTATTTTTGAAGCCATTGAAGTGGCGTTGGCAGCAGCCACCAAGAAGCGCTATGAAACCGAAGTCGATATCCGGGTAGCCATTGATCGATTGAATGGCGACTATGATACGTTCCGCCGCTGGACTGTTGTGGCGGATGAGGATTTTGAGGTTCCCGGTGCTCACCTGACCCTTGACGAAGGCAAGGAAAAGGACGAAGCGCTGGAAATTGGTGATGTCTGGGAAGAGCCGGTTGAGTCCATTGCCTTTGGGCGTATTGCCGCCCAGGCTGCCAAGCAGGTGATTGTTCAGAAAGTACGTGAAGCTGAACGCCGGCAGATCGTTGATTCCTACCGTGACAAAGTCGGTGAGCTGGTTGCGGGTACGGTTAAAAAAACTAACCGTGACACCTATATCATTGATCTGGGTAATAACGCCGAGGGTATCCTTCGCCGCGATCAGGTCATTCCCCGTGAAAGTTTCCGTATGGGTGCTCATGTTCGCGCCCTTCTGAGCCATATTTCAGAAGAGGGGCGTGGTCCTCAGCTGATGCTGAGCCGGACTGCTCCCGAGATGCTGATAGAGCTGTTTCGGATTGAAGTGCCTGAGATTGCCGAAGAGGTCATCGAAATTCGAGCTGCTGCCCGTGATCCTGGATCTCGTGCCAAGATTGCTGTCAAAACCAATGATGGGCGCATTGATCCGGTGGGTGCCTGCGTCGGTATGCGTGGTGCCCGGGTTCAGGCAGTCTCCAATGAGCTGCAGAACGAACGTGTTGATATTGTCCTTTGGGATGACAATCCGGTGCAGCTGGTCATCAATGCAATGCAGCCCGCTGAGGTTGCTTCCATTGTTGTTGATGAAGATAACCACACCATGGATATCGCGGTAGCGGAAGATAATCTGGCCCAGGCGATCGGTCGTGGTGGTCAGAATGTGCGCTTGGCCAGTGAGCTCACTGGCTGGACATTGAATGTAATGACCGAGGAAGCTGCTCAGGAAAAACAGAGCCAGGAAGCGGGTCGTCTGGTTGATCGTTTTGTTGAATGGCTTGATGTGGATCAGGACCTGGCCGCGGTTCTGGTTGAAGAAGGTTTTTCAAACCTGGAAGAAGTGGCCTACGTGCCTCTTGAGGAAATGCTGGCTATTGACGGTTTTGATGAAGAAATCGTGAACCAGCTACGTCAGCGTGCTAAAGACAAGTTGTTGGCTCAGGCGATTGCTGATGAAGAAAAACTCAAGGGTGCCCAGCCTGCCGAAGATCTCTTGAATCTTGATGGCATGGAACAGCCTCTGGCCATTGAATTGGCATCCCGTGGTGTGACTTCGCTGGAAGAGCTGGCGGAGCAGGCAACCGATGATCTTCTTGAGATCGAAGGACTGGATGCGGAACGTGCCGGAGAGTTGATCATGAAGGCGCGGAATATCTGCTGGTTTGGAGAAGAGAACTGAGCAGGCCACTTTAGAGGAGAAGTTAGATGGCAGATGTAACAGTAGCACAACTTGCCGAAGTGGTCGGAGCTCCGGTAGATCGACTTCTGCAGCAAATGAAAGATGCAGGACTTTCCCATAAAGAGCCTGGTGAGACCGTATCGGATCATGAGAAAGCTGCCCTGCTTGCTTACCTGAAGCAGGCGCATGGTGAAGCCCCCCGTGTGTCTGAGCCGAGCAAGATTACCCTGAAGCGGAAGACTGTCAGCCAGATGAAGGTGGCAGGCGGTTCCGGCAAGAACAAGATCGTTAACGTTGAAGTGCGTAAGAAGCGCACCTTCGTGAAAAGTGAGCAGGCTGCTGAGCAGGAGAATGAGCAGCGTCGGCAGCAGGACTCGCGTCGCGAAGAAGATAGTGTGCGTCTGCGTGCTGAAAAAGAGGCTCGTTCAACGGCGCGTAATCAGCGTAGTCGCGAAGATGCGGAGCGTCAGGAAGAAGAGCGTCGTCGTCAGGCGGATGAAGCAGCTAAACTGAAGGCTGAAGAAGAGCGTCGTCAGGCTGATCAGCAGGCCAAGCTGCAGGAAGCGGAGTCTGGCAATCGCCGTGGCGCGCCAGGCAAGCGTGGCAAGAAAGAGCGTGATGATGAACGTGATGATGATCGTCGTGGTCGCGGTGCCAAGGGTAAGGGGGGGCGTAAGGATCGCCGTGATGACCGTCGCCCGACGCTTTCTCGCAAGCCGTTTAAGCCGTCTGCGGGCATGGAGCACGGCTTTACCAAGCCGACTGCGCCAGTCGTGCGTGAGGTTTCGATCCCGGAAACCATTACCGTCGGTGACTTGGCCCAGAAAATGGCCGTCAAAGGCGCTGATGTCGTCAAGTACATGTTCAAGCTTGGCACCATGGTGACCATCAACCAGGTGATTGATCAGGATACTGCCGCCATCGTTGTTGAAGAGATGGGGCATAAGGTCAAGCTGGTCAAGGCGGATCAGATTGAGGATACCCTCGAGCAGGAGCTGTCAGCACCGCAGGGCGAAAGCATTTCTCGTGCGCCGGTTGTAACTGTTATGGGCCATGTTGACCATGGTAAGACCTCGCTGCTTGATTACATCCGTAAATCCCGGGTGCAGTCTGGTGAGGCCGGTGGTATTACCCAGCATATCGGTGCATACCATGTGCAGACTGACAAGGGCATGATCACCTTCCTGGATACTCCTGGCCACGCAGCGTTTACCGCCATGCGTGCCCGTGGTGCCCAGGCAACGGATATCGTTATCCTGGTGGTTGCGGCTGACGATGGTGTTATGCCTCAGACGGAAGAAGCGATTCAGCACGCCCGTGATGCGGGTGTACCGATCGTGGTTGCCGTCAACAAGATGGATAAGCACGAAGCCGATCCGGATCGCGTGAAGAATGAACTGGCTCAGCGGGATGTTATTCCGGAAGACTGGGGCGGTGATGTCCAGTTTGTACCGGTGTCTGCCCATACAGGTATGGGTATTGAAGATTTGCTGGACAGTGTCCTGCTGCAATCTGAGATGCTGGAACTGACTGCTGTGGCGGAAGGTCCGGCTCGTGGTGTGGTCATTGAATCCCGTCTGGACAAAGGGCGCGGTCCGGTTGCCTCCGTACTGGTGCAGTCTGGTCAGCTGAACCGTGGCGATAACGTGCTGGTAGGTCAGCAGTATGGCCGTGTGCGTGCGCTGCTGGACGAAAATGGCAAGGCTATTGAGCAGGCTGGTCCTTCCATCCCGGTTGAGATTCTGGGCCTGGATGGTACGCCGGATGCGGGTGATGAGCTGCTGGTTGTTCAGGATGAGCGCAAAGCGCGTGAAATCGCCATGTTCCGTCAGGGCAAGTTCCGTGAAGTGAAGCTGGCGCGTCAGCAGGCGGCCAAGCTCGAGAACATGTTCAAGGATATGGGCTCTGACGAGAAGAAAACCCTTAAGGTGGTTCTCAAGACCGATGTCCGTGGTTCTCTGGAGGCGATCACCGCCGCACTGCAAGAGCAGGGCAACGAAGAAGTCGACGTTAAGGTTATCTACGGCGGCGTAGGTGCTCTGACCGAAACTGACGCGAACCTGGCGCTGGCGTCCAACGCGATTCTGGTTGGTTTCAACGTTCGTGCTGACTCTGCCGCACGTCGTGTTGTGGAAGCTGAAGGTCTGGATCTGCGCTACTACAGCGTCATCTATGACATCATTGATGACGTCAAGCAAGCGCTGACTGGCATGCTCAAAGCTACCTTCCGCGAAGAAATCGTGGGTGTTGCCGAGGTGCGTGATGTCTTTAAGGCGCCTAAGATTGGTGCGGTGGCCGGCTGTATGGTCATTGAAGGTATCGTCTACCGTAATGAACGCATCCGCGTACTGCGTGAAAACGTGGTGATCTACGAAGGTGAGCTCGAGTCATTGCGCCGCTTCAAGGATGACGTTGCGGAAGTTCGACACGGCATGGAATGCGGTATTGGTGTTAAGAACTACAATGACGTCAAGGTCGGCGACAAGATTGAGGTTTACAAGTCTGTCCAGGTTGAACGGAGCCTGTAATATCCTTTGTTAAGGTGAGCTGCCGGACTTTCGGGTTCGGCAGCTTTTTGTGTTTTAGCTCTGTGCTTTTCAGGGCAGGACAGGATGTTGTTTCTTTGCAGGCAGGCTGCTGTTGTTTTGGATAACAGTGATCTGTCATTTGGCAGGCTGATTGTCAGGGAGTGTCCGGATTGCCTGCAGATTGTTTGTATATAGTAGACTTATGCCAAGAGAATTCAGTCGTACCCAGCGTATTGCGGACCAGATGCAGCGAGAGCTTGCAGGTATTCTGCAACTGGAAATGAAAGATCCTCGCCTGGGGATGGTGACAGTTAGTTCGGTGACCGTTAGCAAGGATCTTGCGTTTGCTGACATCTATGTCACGTTTCTTGGGCTGGATGGTCAAAAGGCTACGAATGAGGCTGTGGATGTGCTGAGGCAGGCGGCCGGCTTTCTGCGTAGCACGCTGGCCAAGCGTATGCAGATTCGTTTCGTGCCCACCCTGCGTTTTCATTATGATGAAACCATCGAACGTGGCAGTTACATTTCCTCATTGATTGACAGTGCGGTCGCCCGTGATGGCGAGCGGCAGGTAGATGTAAGTGATGAGGAGGCTACGGATGGCAAGGCGTAGGAAGTTCAGAGGGCGCGATGTCAATGGTATTGTCATTATCGATAAGCCAACCGGTGCCTCTTCTAACGATGTTTTGCAGCGTGTGAAGCGCCTGTATGGTGCTGCGAAGGCTGGTCATACCGGAAG
The DNA here is from genome assembly GCF_039540975.1 of Kistimonas scapharcae. Classification (NCBI taxonomy): domain Bacteria; kingdom Pseudomonadati; phylum Pseudomonadota; class Gammaproteobacteria; order Oceanospirillales; family Endozoicomonadaceae; genus Kistimonas; species Kistimonas scapharcae. The sequence goes on along the minus strand of NZ_BAABFL010000089.1, from coordinate 32,684 downwards.
CCTCGATCCTTTGGCAACGGGGGTTTTACCTGTTTGCCTAGGAGAGGCGACCAAGCTTTCTCAATATCTTCTGGATTCAGATAAAAGTTATCGGACTGTTGCTAAGCTGGGTATCCGTACGGCAACGGGGGATTCTGAAGGTGAGGTGATCCAGGAGCGTCCGGTTGCAGTCACCGAGCGTGATGTTGAAGCGGTGCTGGAGAAGTTTCGAGGGCCTGGTGAGCAGATTCCTTCCATGTATTCTGCTATCAAGCACAATGGTCAGCCCTTGTACAAGCTCGCGCGTGAAGGTATTGAGGTTGAGCGTAAAGCCCGTCCCATCAATATTTATCGGTTGGCAATGACCGCTTTTCGTGGTGATGAAATTGAGCTTGAGGTGGATTGCAGTAAAGGCACCTATATCCGCACGCTGGTTGAGGATATTGGTGAAATGCTGGGATGTGGTGCACATATCATTGATTTGCGACGTTTGAAGGCGGGGCCTTACTGTGAAGAGGGTTCCTTCACGCTGGAAGCGCTGGAGCAGGTGCGCGATGGTGGTGGCCACAAGGGGCTGGATGATCTTCTTATGTCTCAGGACAGCGCAGTTAGTCAGATGCCGGCTGTGGCACTGGGAGAGGCCAGCAGCTTTTACCTTTTGCAGGGGCAGTCTATCCAGGTGCCTCGGGCGCCCACGTCCGGATTTGTTCGCATCTATCGTTCGATGTCAGATGCGCCGGATATTTTTCTAGGTATCGGTGAAATTACTGATGAGGGGCTCGTTGCACCGCGTCGTTTGATCAAGCAGAAAGATTAGTGACTGACTGTGCCGGCATTAATCTGGCGTTGTGGTCTTTACAAAGTCATACAGCAATTGCGTAACCATCTGATACAATTGCAGGGTGATAAAAAGGCCGTATAAAGATAGAATACGGCCTTTCGTTTTCTCGGTGCGGGAAGTTTGGTGGCTTATGCCATCGATAGGCTTGCATGAGAAATTACATGGAATAACACGTTGTGGTGATTCCTGAAGGGTGGCTGTAAATATGCGCGGTCAACCCCAGTTTGTTAAATAGCATATTAACCAGGAGTTTTATCATGGCCCTGTCTGCTGAAAAGAAAGCTGAAATCGTTAAGGAATTCGGCCACGCTGAAGGTGATACCGGTTCTCCCGAAGTGCAGGTTGCCCTGCTGACTGCCAACATCGAAGGTCTGCAGTCTCACTTCAAGAGCCACATTCACGATCACCACTCTCGTCGTGGTCTGATTCGCATGGTTAACCAGCGTCGTAACCTGCTGAGCTATCTGAAGGGTAAGGATGTTGAGCGTTACCGTTCCCTGATCGAGCGTCTGGGTCTGCGTCGCTAATTGTTGCTTACGCGACGACTGAGTTGCTTTCTCTGCTACCTGTCTGACAGGTAGCTGGCACCGCTATCAGCAGCCAAATGGTGAGCTTTTAGCGGTGTTTTTGTATGGGGCGCCGATAGGTGTGCGTACTAAAGCCTGTTGAGGTGTCGGTGCCTGTTCTGTTTGTTGGTTGCAGTAGTTTCCGATAGCAAGCAGAATTCGTATGCTTGACGTATATGATGACGGGCAGTGCTTGCAATTATGCGCTGTAACCGTGGTCTTTGTCAGCTAAAGAGGTAGGCCTTTGGCTATTCTCTTGTTGAGGTAGATTGACTCAAGACTGATCGAACGAATCGGGTGCAATCCTGAGTGCTGTGACGCAGCTTTCCGGATTGCATCCTGTATACCGACAGTTCGATGAGTTAATCGGTATCTTGTATTGATAAAAGGAAATGACCGTGAATCCGGTTAAAAAACTGTTTAAGTTCGGTGATACCGACGTCATCCTGGAGACAGGACGCATTGCGCGCCAGGCATCTGGTGCAGTTTTGGTGACCATGGGCGACCTGTCTGTACTGACAACGGTTGTTGGTGCCAAGGAAGCCAAGGAAGGGCAGGACTTTTTCCCGCTGAGTGTTCACTATCAGGAAAAAACCTATGCTGCGGGTCGTATCCCCGGCGGCTTTTTGAAGCGTGAAGGGCGTCCCAGTGAGAAAGAAACCCTGACCTCCCGCCTGATTGATCGTCCTATCCGTCCATTGTTCCCCAAAGGGTTCATGAACGAAGTGCAGGTCATCTGTACCGTTCTGTCTACGGATAAAAAGAATGATCCTGATATGGCGGCAATGATCGGCACGTCAGCTGCGCTGGCGATTTCCGGTATTCCGTTTGGTGGCCCGATCGGTGCTGCCCGCGTTGGCTTTACTGAAGAAGAAGGCTATATCCTGAATCCCAGCTTTGAGCAACTAAAAGAGTCCGAGTTGGACATGGTAGTTGCAGGTACTGCTGATGCTGTCCTGATGGTTGAGTCAGAAGCTCAGGAGCTGACTGAAGATGAAATGCTGGGTGCGGTACTGTTTGCGCAGCAGGAGTACCAAGTGGTGATTCAGGCGATCAAGGAACTGGCCGCAGAGGTTGGTAAGCCTGTCTGGGATTGGCAGCCTGCCGCTGAAGACACAACGCTGATTGAGCGTGTCAAAGGTGCTTATTTGGGGCGTATTGCTGAAGCTTACCAGGTTGCCGAGAAGCAGAAGCGAAATGATGCGCTGGCTGCCCTGCGTGCTGAGGCGCTTGCTGAGCTGGCCGGTGGTGAAGAGGCTCAGGCCGATGCGAAGAGCGTCAGCAAGGTATTCGCCAGCCTGGAAAAGAACTTGGTGCGGGAGAATGTTCTGGATGGTCAGCCGCGTATTGATGGCCGAGATACCAAGACAGTTCGTCCGCTGCACATTGAAGTTGGTGTTTTGCCCAAAACTCACGGTTCAGCACTGTTTACCCGTGGGGAGACGCAGGCGCTCGTGACTACAACCATGGGTACCTCCCGTGACGCACAGCTGGTTGATTACCTGGAAGGTGAGCGTCGCGAACCTTTCATGCTGCACTATAACTTCCCTCCGTTCTCTGTGGGTGAGTGTGGTCGTATGGGTGGCGTTGGTCGTCGTGAGGTCGGTCATGGTCGTCTGGCGCGTCGTGGTATTCAGGCTGTGCTGCCAAATGATCAAGAATTCCCTTACACGATCCGTGTTGTGTCTGAAATCACAGAATCCAATGGTTCCAGTTCCATGGCTTCAGTTTGTGGTTCCAGCTTGGCGTTAATGGATGCGGGGGTGCCGCTGAAGGCGCCGGTAGCGGGTATTGCTATGGGGCTCATCAAGGAAGGTGAGCGCTTTGCGGTGCTGACCGATATTCTGGGTGATGAAGATCATTTGGGTGATATGGACTTCAAAGTGGCGGGTACCGCTAAAGGTGTCACTGCGCTGCAGATGGATATCAAGATCGACGGTATTACCGAGGAGATCATGGATATCGCCCTGGAGCAGGCCCTGCAGGCTCGTTTGCACATTCTCAGCCAGATGAATCAGGTAATCAGTGAGTCTCGTCCTGAGCTGTCTGAAAATGCACCGTCAACTATGACGCTCAAGATCGATACTGACAAGATTCGCGATGTTATCGGTAAGGGAGGTTCTACGATCCGTTCCATCTGTGAGGACACTGGTGCATCTGTTGATATCGATGACGCTGGTGTGGTCAAGATCTATGCGGATACCCGTGAAGCCTGTCAGGCGGCTTATGACCGTGTTTACGGCGTCACCGCTGAAGCTGAAATCGGTAAGATCTATCAGGGGTCTGTGACCCGTATCGTGGAGTTTGGTGCATTTGTCACGATCCTCCCAGGTCAGGATGGTTTGGTACACATCTCCCAGATTGCAGAAGAGCGTGTCAACGATGTGAATGACTACCTCAAGGTCGGTCAGCAAATCGACGTTATCGTCATGGATGTTGATGCACGTGGTCGTATCAAGTTGAGCATGAAGGAAGTGGCTCGCGCCAAGGAGCAGCAATCCTGAGTATGCTGAAATAAAAAAGGAGCCGAAAGGCTCCTTTTTTATTTCCTGATAAAAGCAGCAACGTTAACGCTGCTTTTATTAAATACCATGGTTGTTACTCGTCGAGGAAGCTGCGCAGGTGATCTGAGCGTGTCGGATGGCGCAGTTTGCGTAAGGCCTTGGCTTCAATCTGACGGATCCGTTCACGGGTAACGTCAAACTGTTTACCAACTTCCTCCAGCGTATGGTCGGTATTCATGTCGATGCCGAATCGCATGCGCAGTACCTTTGCTTCCCGTGCGGTCAGTCCTGACAAAACATCGCGAGTCGCATTCTTGAGGCCTTCGCCTGTTGCGGAATCGATCGGCGAGTCCATGTTGCTGTCTTCGATGAAGTCGCCCAGGTGGGAGTCTTCATCGTCACCAATCGGCGTTTCCATGGAGATCGGTTCTTTGGCGATCTTCATGACCTTGCGGATCTTGTCCTCTGGCATTTCCATGCGTTCGGCTAGTTCTTCCGGTGTGGGTTCGCGACCCATTTCCTGCAGCATCTGGCGCGAAATCCGGTTGAGTTTGTTGATCGTTTCGATCATGTGCACCGGAATCCGGATGGTTCTTGCCTGGTCTGCGATGGAGCGGGTGATAGCCTGGCGGATCCACCAGGTGGCGTAAGTGGAGAACTTATAACCACGGCGGTATTCGAACTTGTCGACGGCTTTCATCAGGCCAATATTGCCTTCCTGGATCAGGTCAAGGAATTGAAGGCCGCGGTTGGTGTACTTCTTGGCAATGGAGATAACCAGCCGCAGGTTAGCCTCAACCATCTCTTTCTTGGCGCGGCGGGCTCTTGCCTCACCAATAGACATCTGTCGGTTGATGTCCTTGATCTGAGAAAGCGACAGGCCAAACTCATCGCCGGTAGCTTTGAGTTTCCGCTGGGCGCGCAGGATTTCTACACGGTACTGTTCCAGTGCAGGTGCATACGCGTGCCCTTCGGCAATAATGCCGTCCAACCAGTTCAGGTTGGTTTCATTGCCCGGGAATTTTTCAATAAAGGTCTTACGCGGCATCTTGGCTTTGCGGATGCAAAGCTGCATGACGGTTCGCTCGTTGAATTTGATCTGGTCAAGTGCATTGCGAACACGGAATACCAGCAGGTCAAAGACGCGAGGAACTAGTTTGATTGGGATGAAAACCGTCGCCATTTCGGCAAGGGCGGCTTTGGCCTCCTTGCTATCACGACCATGGGCTTCAATCGTCTTTAAGGCGTTTTCCAGCTGGCTACGGAGTTCGGTAAAGCGTTCACGGGCTTCTTCCGGGTCGGGGCCGGATGCCTGTTCATCATCGCTATCGTCGTCATCGTCTTCTTCTTCGATGTCGTCGTCACTGGCGTCGATATCGTCCAGGTCAGGTTCAGGGGTGCTTTGCTGAACTTCAGCGTCCGGATCAATATATCCACTGAAGAGGTCGCTGAGGCGGCCTTCTTCTTCGACGATGCGATCATATTCATTCAGTACGGTTTCAACAGAACCGGGGAAGTTGGACAAAGCGGTCATGACTTCCCGCAAGCCTTCTTCGATACGCTTGGCGATCTTGATTTCGCCTTCCCGGGTCAGCAGCTCGACGGTACCCATTTCTCGCATGTACATGCGCACGGGATCGGTGGTGCGGCCAGCTTCCTGCTCAACGGCGGCCAGAGCGGCAGCGGCTTCTTCAGCAGCGGCTTCATCGGCGTCAGCGCTGCTATCATTCATCATCAGGGTATCAGCATCCGGAGCGGTTTCGAAAACCTGGATACCCATGTCATTGATCATGCGGATAATGTCTTCGACCTGATCCGGATCGGAAATATCCTCAGGCAGATGATCATTGACTTCCGCGTATGTCAGGTAGCCTTGCTCCTTGCCGCGGGTGATGAGCTCTTTTAATCGGGATTGTTGTTGAGAATTTGCGGACATATCAACCCTATAACAGCGATGTGTGTGGTGCCGGCGCTTGACAGTAAGCGGTCAATTATAGCGTATGTGTGAAGTTGCCTGCCATAAGCATTGGCCTGTGCAGGTATTCGTGATCAACGTCCATTTTTGCATGTCGAGCCTCCACTCCACGGGCCGATGGCTGAATAAGGTTGCCAGAAGGCTATTGTTGCACGTTTGGCTGTCATGCTAAAGCGTCGGCACAAAGATTAGTCAATATCTGTCGTTAGTGGGGATTCTTTAACAGAAGTTCAAGTATTTTGTGATTTTTTTTGTCGTGCTTTTTCAGCTGCCAGGCGCAACTGCTCCAGCGGGTTAAGGGTCTGGGTATCCAGTCGCTTCATGACATCCGCTTCCAGGCGTGCAATGGTCAGGCAAAACTCTTCCTTTTGTAGAGCGAGATTGCTTATGGGGATGTCATTCTTCAGAAGCTCTGTCATGCGTGCCCCCAGTTGTGTGCCATACCAGCTACCGAGAAGCTTATAAGTGGTTTGCTGTGGATTGTTTTGCAGTGATTCCACAAGGCTAACAAATTGCTGCATATCAACGCTGTCGTCTTTACGCAGCGTTTCAACATTAATTTCAGTTGCAAGCGAAGGCGTGTTCAACAGATGGCGCAAGGCGCGATCCTGCAGGCGCAGGCTGATTTTCGGGGTGCTGATCTCTTCCTGTTTTTTCTGCCAGGGTTTGTCTTTGTTAAACAGTTTTTTGCTGCTGAATGTCTGAGGTGTCTCTTGCCAGGCGTCTCTTGGGTCGTTCTGGTATGTGGGTGCGTACTCGGAGGCAGGTTCATACTGTTGCGAATGTGCCGGTGTGTCGCTGGATAATTTCAGGCCTATGGTTTTTTCAGCTTTTTTGTCGAGCAGGTGCTTATAGTTGCCTTCGGGCAGTTGTTGAAAATACGGTTCTGCCATTTTTGCCAGACGCGCACATCCATCCAGTGTTGTTGTGTCGACTTCGTTGGCCAGTTGTTTGAAGAAGTAGTCGTCCAGTGTCAGTGCTTCATTGTGAATCCGTTTCAGGAAAGCCTCTTTACCTTCCTGTCGTACCATTGAATCCGGATCTTCGCCTTGTGGCAGGAACATGAAGCGTACCTGTCTACCGTCGTGCATTTCGGGCAAGGTGTTTTCCAGTGCGCGCCAGGCAGCTTTTCTACCGGCTTGGTCACCATCAAAACAGAAAACAACCTGGCTGGTCAGTTTGAACAGTTTCTCGAGGTGTTCGCGTGTAGTGGCGGTGCCCAGTGTGGCCACGCTGTTGGTAATGCCCTGTTGCGCCAAGGCAACAACATCCATATAGCCTTCAACGACGATGATCTGTTTCAGTTCGCGGTTGGCTTGCCGGGCTTCATAGAATCCGTAGAGTTCTTGGCCTTTATGGAATACCGGCGATTCGGGGGAGTTCAGATATTTAGGTTTTTCATCGCCAAGTACGCGGCCGCCAAAGCCGATAACGCGTCCGCGCTGGTCCCGAATCGGGAACATGATGCGGTGGCGAAAGCGGTCATACAGGCTTTTCTTTTCCTCATGCTCAACCAGCATGCCGGTATCGGTAAGAAGCTTTTCCCGCTCTGGCGTGGTGCCCAGGGTTTTGAGCAGATTGTCCCAGCCGGGAGGTGCAAAGCCGATGTTGAACTGCCGGGCCGTTTTACCGTCGAGACCGCGGTTGCGAAGGTAGCTGATGGCCTGTTCAGAAGCGCTGTGTGACTTCAGTTGCTCCTGGTAATAATCCGCCGCTTTGGTGAGTAATTCATAGGCAGGATTTGGGCTGGTATGTTGGTGCTTGCCCCCATCTTCCCTGGGAACCTCCAGACCAAGGCGGCTGGCCAGCTGTTCAACGGCGACGGGGAAATCCAGGTGCTCCAGGTCCATGATGAAACCCAGGGCATTTCCGCTCGCGCCACAGCCAAAGCAGTAATAAAACTGTTTTTCCTGGCTGACAGTAAAGGAGGGCGTTTTTTCCTTGTGGAATGGACAGCAGGCCTGATGGTTGCGTCCTGCCTTTTTCAGGGGGACGCGGTCGTTGATAACGTCAACGATATCGGTTCGAGCCAGCAGGTCATCAATGAAATGTTGGGGTATCAGGCCAGCCATGGTCCAGCATTATCGCTATGAATGATTGAAGTGAGCGTTGTTCGATTACTCGAATCAGGGTATCACAGGTTGGTTTGGTCGTGGTTGGAAATCTGTTGAGGGCTTCATTGGCGAAAGTTTTCACACTTTCGCCATTCCCAACGGATGCAGGTTGGTGCTGGTCAGGCTGGTCGTTAGTTAGACAGTCGTGCCTTGATCAGCTTGCTGACGACGCCCATGTCGGCGGCGCCTTGAACCTTGGGTTTGATAACGCCCATCAGGCGCCCCATATCCTGCATCGAAGCTGCACCCGTTTCGGTAACGGCGGCTTCAATGATTGCGTTGATTTCATCATCGCTGAGTTGTTTGGGGAGGAAATCCTGCAGAACGACGATTTCTGCGTTTTCCTTGTCAGCCAGTTCCTGACGGCCGGCGTCAGTAAACTGGCTGGCGGCATCCCGCCGTTGTTTGACCATCTTGTCCAGCAGAGCCAGACCTCGACTGTCATCCACCTCAATGCGCTCATCCACTTCCACACGTTTGAATTCCGCCAGCGCCATCCGGATAACACCGAGACGGTCTTTATCCTTGGCGCGCATGGCGTCTTTCATTGCGTCAGTCAGACGGCTCTTCAAAGTGCTGTCAGTCATGGATCTCTCCGGCCTTGAATAAATAAAGTACTGTGCCCGCTATATGGGGACGGCCTTACCCCTATTCAAGGCGCCGGGTCAAACGACGAAATGCCACAGCCGGTCGTATCAGTCGATCAACTGATTAGTACAGACGCTCGCGACGGCGATTTTCGCGCTGCACTTTTTTCAGATGCCGCTTGACTGCTGCAGCTGCCTTGCGTTTGCGAACTGTGGTCGGCTTCTCGTAGTGCTCACGACGACGCACTTCGGACAGAACACCGGCTTTTTCACAGGACCGCTTGAAACGACGCAGGGCAACGTCAAAAGGTTCATTCTCTTTAACTTTGACAGCAGGCATGCAGGCCTCACCTTCCTTAAAATATCAAGTAATGGGATGCCGTTTCCGGCAGTTTATTTCCACATAGGTACAGAGCCAATAGTAGCCGTACATAATGAAAGCGGCGAATTGTAATGAGTGATTGCTATAGCGGTCAAGCATAGTATTTGTCAAGAGGAACGCCTGATCACGCACTACAGGGCCGTGTTGTACCGAATACGCTTACCCTGTAGACCGGCGGATTCGGGAATAGTTTCCGTATTGGCACTGACAATCCATGCAGGCCTGCGGGTAATGACGCTTGCCCTGATGCAGGCATCCTTTATTATTCCCAGCCTGACTTGACCAGGAATACGATGCACATGAAAGTCCTCGGGATTGAATCCTCCTGTGACGAAACCGGTATTGCCATTTACGACAGTGAAGCCGGCCTGCTGGGCGATGCCCTCTACAGCCAGGTGGATATGCACACGGAGTATGGTGGTGTAGTGCCTGAACTGGCTTCCCGTGACCATATCCGACGTGTGTTGCCGTTGATTCGTGACGTCATGGCGCAGGCGGAAGTCAGTCGTGAAGAGATCGATGCGATTGCCTATACCCGGGGGCCAGGCCTGATTGGAGCATTGATGGTGGGTTCAGCCATTGCCAAGTCCATCGCCTTTACCTGGGATGTTCCCGTTATAGGGGTACACCATATGGAAGGCCATCTGCTGGCACCGATGCTGGAAGAAGCTCCACCGGAATTTCCCTTCGTAGCGCTGTTGGTTTCCGGCGGCCACACCCAGCTGGTATCCGTTGAGGGCATTGGTCAGTACAAACTGCTGGGGGAGTCTGTTGATGATGCCGCCGGTGAAGCATTTGATAAAACAGCGATGATGCTGGGGCTGGATTATCCTGGTGGTCCCCGGGTTGCGGCACTGGCGGAGCAGGGTGTTTCCGGTCGATTTCGCTTCCCTCGTCCGATGACAGACCGTCCGGGGCTGGATTTCAGTTTCAGTGGCCTGAAAACCTTTACCCTGAATACCGTACAGCAGCACACCGTTGATGGTCAGATTGATGAGCAGACCCGTGCCGATATCGCCCGGGCTTTTGAAGATGCCGTTGTGGATACCCTGACAATCAAATGTCGTCGCGCCCTGCGTGAAAGCGGGATGAAGCGTCTGGTCATTGCCGGTGGTGTCAGCGCGAACAAACGTCTTCGTGAAAAGCTGGGCGAAATGGCCGCTGGGGAAAACGCAGCGTTATACTATGCACGTCCGGCCTTCTGTACCGACAATGGCGCCATGATTGCCTATGCCGGTTGTCAGCGACTGCTGGCCGGTGAGCGGGATGCCCCGGGTATCCGCCCCATGCCAAGATGGCCGCTTGAAACCCTCACCCCTGTGACTGATGGGAGCCGATAAGCCGTGGATAAGGTCCGGATTGAAAACCTGTATGTAGAAACCATTATCGGTTTTTATCACTGGGAACATGAAGAGCCCCAGCCTCTGCAGATAGACCTGGAACTGGGCACCGATTTTTCAGACGCCTTTGTTTCCGATGACCTGCCGGATGCACTGGACTACGCCACACTCAGCCGGCGAGTAAAGCAGTACTGCCAAGCGAGTCGTTTTCACCTGCTGGAAGCCTTGTGTGGCGGCATACTGAAACTGATTTTTACGGAGTTTGCCGTACAATCCGTGAAACTGGTGATTCGAAAACCCCACGCCCTGCGGGATGCGATTCCTTCCGTTGAATGTTTCCGGACCAGAGAGCAGATGGGCATCAACTGGCCGGTTGACAAGGATTCTGAGTGACACAGTACGCATTACTGGGATTAGGCAGTAACGTTGACCCTGAGCAGCATATTGCTGCCATGGTGTCGGCGTTGTCGGAACGATTTGGTCAGCTCTGGATCAGTTCAGTCACCCGAACCCATCCCGTCGGTGTCGAGAATGCGGATGACTTTCTGAATGTTGTAGTTGGCATACAGACTTCGATGAACGGTCGGGAGCTAAAAGCATGGACCAAGCAGCAGGAAAAGTTGCTGGGACGTGATCATGCTAACCCGATGGAACATCGCAGAGCCTGTGTTGCGGACATGGATATTCTTGCGCTATGGGATGGCAAAGATAGCCTGGTTGATGCATCAGAGTTTGTTAACGAACCATTCTTTTTGGCGTTAGCCGATGAAGCGTTGGACCTTATGGAGAAAAAGGACGCAGCGTGGGCAGAAACCTTTTCTTCGTCACCGATGGAAGATCGAGTCAGCTTGTTCCTGCAGGATGGACGAAGCTTTGGACTATCTCCTGTACAGATGTCTCCGATAGTGGCATCAGGACGCCAGCGCAGCAGCAATGGCTGACAGGCGCTCCTGACGAATAGCCGCGGCTAATGCCTGTCCTTTATGTCCCTGCTTGACCAGGGGCTGTATATCGACGGTTTTGCAGGCAAGTACTGCGGTTTCCAACCAGTTTCTTTGCTGATGGTTGGCGTTAACGGTATGAGCCAGTAATTCGCAGATAGAGAGGAATTGCTGAAAACGCGCTTCCCGTCTGAATACATCGGTTTTTTCCAGAAGCGTTAGCAGGGATTCTGGAGAGGCGCTTGTCATGGACAGCCATGTGGGAAGGTGATTGGCGACCAGTATGGCCATCTCGCGATACTCGACCGGAACCTTTAAGTCTGCACAGAAGGTTTTCAGTTGGTCAGCAGCATTGGTGGCAGGAGCCTGATCCGCCCATGGGAGAGCGGCGAAGACAAACCGGGATACAGTGTCAGACTGTTTTTCGGCAGACCGTGCCAGTGCGGTTCGCGGAATCGCTGAGTCATGACTGAATCCTGGCAATAGCATTGGCATTAATGCTGACAGGGCACCACAATCATTCAGAACATCAAAGAAAACGACTGGTGCAGGTTCTGCCAGCGCACGAACGGTTTCCTGCCAAACCCTTTCCGCCACCAGATAGTTCACTTCACCAGAGCTCACCATGAGTTTCATCAGTGCCGTGGTTTCATCTGCAATCTGAAAACCGAAGGGTGCATAGCGAGCGGCAAAACGTGCCGTTCTGAGGATGCGCAGGGGATCCTCACGGAAGGCGGGTGAGACATGGCGAAGGATGCGATTCTGCAGGTCCTCATGACCATGGTAAGGGTCGATCAGTTCGCCATTATCCGTTTCTGCCATGGCATTAATAGTGAGATCCCGCCGGAGCAGGTCTTCTTCCAGGGTGACATCCGGTGACGTATGGAAGGTGAAGCCGGCATAGCCGTGTCCGGATTTCCGTTCTGTCCTGGCCAGCGCGTACTCTTCACCGGTTTTGGGGTGGATAAAGACGGGAAAATCCTTGCCTACGGGGCGGAATCCCTGTGCTTTCATAGCTGAAGGAGAGCTGCCGACCACAACCCAGTCACAATCCTTGACGGGTAGTCCTAACAGTCTGTCGCGTACAGCACCGCCAACAAGATAGATTTTCATGGATAACAAACAGTACCGGGAAACAAAAGAGGGGGTATTGTAGGGGCCGGAGCGCCTGTGTGGACAGATTTTCCGGCCAGAATCGTTTTCAGGGCAACTTAATCCTGTGTTACCCGGTTCACCTCTTCGAGGGTTGTGACACCCTGTAAGACTTTGACCAGACCTGACTGGCGGAGGCTGTTAAACCCTTCCTGCTGGGCCTGCTCGTTAATCTGCAGTGAATTACCCTCTTCCATGATGATGGACTGCATGCCAGGGGTGATATAAACGACTTCATAAATCCCCACCCGTCCCTTATAGCCTTTGTTGCACTTCTCACACCCCGAGGGTTTGTGGTTGTAGATGACGGCGCCATCCAGCTGTTCTTCGGTGAAACCTTCTTTCAGCAATGTGGCTTTGGGGATATCGGCCTTCTGCTTACAGGAGCACAGGCGCCGCGCCAGACGCTGGGCGATGATCAGGTTAACAGAGGTGGCAATATTGAAAGACGGAACGCCCATGTTTTGCAGACGGGTCAGGGTTTCAGCGGCACTGTTGGTGTGCAGTGTTGACAGTACCATGTGCCCAGTTTGTGCAGCCTTGATAGCGATATTGGCCGTTTCAAGGTCCCGGATCTCCCCGACCATGATGATATCGGGATCCTGCCGGAGGAAGGCGCGCAGAGCCTGGGCGAAGTCCATCCCCTGTTTCGGGTTGACGTTGACCTGGTTGATCCCTTCGAGGTTGATTTCCACCGGGTCCTCAGCGGTGGAGATGTTTCTTTCCACAGTGTTGAGAATATTAAGACCGGTATAAAGCGATACGGTCTTACCGGAGCCTGTAGGACCTGTGACCAGAATCATCCCCTGGGGTTTATGCAGGGCAGTCATGTACATGTCTTTCTGCTCGGGTTCATAACCCAGCATATCGATCCCCATCTGGGCGCTGGAAGGATCCAGTATCCGCAGTACGATTTTCTCGCCCCACAGGGTCGGCAGGGTGTTCACCCGGAAGTCGATCGCCTTGGTTTTCGAGAGTTTGAGTTTTATCCGACCATCCTGGGGTTTACGCCGTTCTGAGATATCCATGGATGACATGATCTTCAGGCGGGACGAGATCTTGGGGGATAGTCCAATGGGTGGTCTGGCTATTTCCTGCAGAACCCCGTCAATCCGGAATCGCACCCGGTAGGCTTTCTCATAAGGCTCGAAGTGTAGATCCGAGGCGCCTTTCTTGATTGCGGTCAGTAGCATTTTATTGACGAAGCGAACGACTGGCGCTTCATCAGCACCATCGCCACTGGTAATTTCTTCCTCTTTGGGGGCGCCGTCTTCTGTATCAAGGTCGTCAAGGTCATCGTCCAGATCATCCAGCGCACTGTCTGGACCGTCCAGGATTTTTTCTATGCCCAGTGCCAGTTGATCCTGGGGGATCAGGATGGCTTCGACATTCAGGCCGGTATTGAACCGAAATTCTTCAACGGCTTTTTCATTGGTCGGGTCTGATACCGCGATGAACAGGCGTGTTCCGCGCTTGAAGAGAGGTAAAGCATTATGCTGGCGTAACAGCTTTTCGGGGATAAGTTCCCGTGGCGCCTGGTTGAAATCGAGGGCGTCAATGTTAAACAGGGGCATGCCGAACATTTCGGCATTGATCAGTGCCAGCGTATTGGCATTGACCAGGTTTTCCTGAACCAGGTAAGTGATCAGCGGCAGCTTATCCTTGCGTGCTGCTTCGACAGCGTTGGCCGCTGTTTCTTCATTCAGAAGGTTGTCAGTAACAAGGCGACGGGCAAGGCCTGTCAGTTGTATATCTGCCATATGCTGGGGAACTCTTGCATGTTTATTGTCTGACGGCAGTATTCTTGTTCGCTGTCCGTATATCCCTTAACTATAAAGGTAAGGTCGCGATTGGTCATCTGTCCTGTCAATGAATCTGTGACAAGGCACTAACAAAGGGAGGTTTACGGCGGGCTATACACAATGACTGGTTATGTATAGGCTGCAGAACTATCAAGGGTTGGCTTTAAGAAGGAATTGATTTAGAGGAATGTTGAAGGTAGGCCATGCTTGATTAACATTTTTTTGAGTGGTAACTGCCAACCTATGTCTGCTTCAAATATCTATTCGTTAGCTCGCTATAAACGCCCGGTATTGTCAGCACCCGGTTCGGCGGAGACTATATTACTACATTCCTGCTGTGCCCCCTGTGCAGGAGAGGTCATAATGGCCATAGAGGCTTCGGGTATTTGCCAGACGGTCTTTTTTTATAATCCCAATATTCACCCACTCGAAGAATACGAAATGCGTAAAAATGAGAATAAACGCTTTTGTGACAAATTAGGTATACCGTTTGTTGATGTGGATTATGATACCGATGTTTGGTTTGAGCGCGTGAAGGGCTTGGAGGATGAGCCGGAGCGAGGGGAGCGTTGTACCGTGTGCTTTGATATGCGGTTTGAACGGACGGCACTGTATGCGCATGAGCATCGTATCCCACTGATATCCAGTACGCTGGGCATATCCCGCTGGAAAAATATGGCTCAAATCAATACCAGTGGCGAGCGGGCGGCTGGTCGTTACAGGGGGGTAGAGTACTGGACGATGAACTGGCGTAAGCAGGGGGGCTCGCAGCGTATGATTGAGCTGTCCAAACAGGAGCATTTTTATCAGCAGGAGTACTGTGGCTGTGTCTACAGCTTACGGGATACCAATCGCCACCGTTTGGCTTGTGGTCGGCCGCGTATCAAACGATTGTCTCAGTTTTATGGCGAGGGGGAACAGCTGATTGCCCGGTCAGATGAATAGAAGGTCAGTTTTTTGTTTTAAGTGAAATGACGCATCAAAACCTCATTCATTGATATGCACATGCTGGAAGGACACTTTCGGGTTGAAATAACCGGCGATCGAAAAGCGCTCAAGGGACTCTCCATTACTGTGTTTGACTCGGAAGAGGAACTCCATGGGGAAATTACCATTGAGAAGTTTGTCATGATCAATCGTCCAGCTTAATAATTCATGTTCCTGATAGCTTCCCAGGTGTGCGTTCACCATATCCTGAAGGTAGGCGCTGTTGTTATCCGTTCGATAAAGCCATGCCCAAGGGCTGATCACGGAATAGCTACCTTCATGGGGAGGTTCGGTCTGTTGCAGGATGGCAACGGCGAAATTTTCGTAATTGGACTTAATCAGGCCAATACTAAAGAGCAGCCCAAACGCTATGAGGCTGACGTAAAGTGTCACACGGATAGCAATAATGGTCCCTTTATTCAGTGTTCTCACAGTTTTCGTCCTTGAATCTGTATTCTTTAACCATAGAAGCTGAGGCGGATTGTTGTTGCTGAATATTTTTAATTACTATTCGCTATATTTGTGGATTTTTTTAATTGTTTTTGTGTTTATCTTGGTTTTTTTGTTTATTAAAGTAATAAATGTGAATGGCGAAATAATAATACGAGATTAAGCTTGTAATTGGCTCGTTTCTTGCCGAATTTATTAGGCGAGCTAAATCTGAAAACGGAATTTCAGGGAGAAATACAATGAGACTAGATAAGGATGTGAAACAGCAGGGTTTTACCCTGATCGAATTGATGATTGTTGTGGCAATCATCGGTATTCTTTCTGCAGTAGCGATTCCTGCTTATCAGGATTACACCAAGCGTGCTCACGTTTCAGAAGGTTTGAACCTTGCTTCCGGTGTTAAGGCAGCCATATCTGAATACTATGCGACTGAGGGCACATGGCCGCTGAATAACGCCAGTGCAGGCTTGGATGCCAGTTTGGCAGGTAATGCGGTTACAGGTGTAGTTGTCAGTAATGACACGATTACCATCACCTATAACACCAAGGTTGACAGCGGTAGCCCAACATTAGTGCTCAAGGCTGCGGCAACCAGTGGTGCAATTACATGGCAATGCGGAGGTAATGGTAGCTCCATTAATTCAAAGTACTTGCCTGCTAACTGTCGTGGTGGTGGCTCGTCTACAACTTCGTCTACTACTACCTCAGGTGGTGCTCCTTAAACCTGACCTAAGTCCGTGCCCTTGTAAAGGGCACGGGCTTGCTGTTTGGTGGAAGTGTTGTATTTGGTTTCGGTGAGTGGCCTTTCTTAATTTATGTGGATTTTCTATAGCTGTAATTGTTTATAAAGAATAGGCAAAGGCATGGGTGTTCGTGAATACTCTGTTAGCTATGGACCTGCTTCGAATTATTTCCAGTCATACTGAAAAACTGCTTTTTTTGATAATAATGGGGTGTGCCTTGTTCTTTCATGGTTACCCTGTTGATTGGTTGCTGCCTGTCGTTCTTGTTTTTGTTGCCATGTTGTTGCGTGGACTACGTGTAGCACAATGCCCTGTTTCTCTGTTGCATGGTGTTTGTTTTTTCTCGCTGCTATTACTGTTTTTTTCTTCTTTCTGGAGCGGTAATCCTGATGCTTCTGAGGTCACTGCATGGCGATTGTCAGCTGCTGTATGGTGCTTTTTTCTCTTAAGTCACAGGGAATGCGATAAAACCGTCCTGTTTTCAATCAGTCTATCTGCTCTCTGTGCTGCCCTGTTAGGACAGGTGGAATATTGGCTGACCCTGACACGTGTAACCAGCCTTTTTTCCGATCCCAATGTTCTCTCGGCTGTGATGTATGTTGCCAGTTTTGTTGGGTTGTATTACTGGGTTTCTTCAACCCGTCATGATAACTGTGGTCCAGGAAAAGCCTCGACGGCCTGTTTTTGGCTAGGGCAGCTCTTACTATTGCTTACCCTGTTTGCTACCGATTCGCGGGGGGGGCTGATTGCGTGGGGTACAGGTGTTGCAGGTCTGCTAATTCTCAAAGCAGTGACAGGGGCTGGTCATGCGCGGTTACTGAAGACGTATTGTCTCATCAGTTTCATTGCCTGGGCAGTAATAACGATACTTCCAACACTGTTAAATCTTGATTCTCCTGCGCGTTATTACGGTGACTTAGTCACACTGAATGGTCGCCTGCCAATCTGGCAAGCATCTTTGCACCTGCTTCCTGATGCGCCCTGGCTGGGAAATGGTTTGGGTACGTTTCATGATCTTTACCCATCGGTACGCACGGAACTGATGACGGGGGGGAATCATGTTCATAATGATTATATTGAGCTTCTGGTTGAGGGCGGCATTGTATTGCTGTCGCTATTTTGTTTATGGCTGGGGCTCCATCTCTGGTTATTGCTCAAAGTGTTGTTACGGGGCGCGAAAGGCGGTTGTTCCGGTTTTGCGTTAGGTATCCTCTTATCCTGTAATTTGATGCTATTTTTGCATGCAGCAGCCAACTTTATTGTTTATGTTCTCTGGCTGAATCTGGCAATGGGGATGGTGTTTGCCCTGATATGTCGTATAGCCTGGCAAGAAGGCTATTTAAAACCGCCACAGTGGCATGAAATTCCGAAGTTTTATAATTGGTGTGGTGGTTTTGCATTGTTGTTTATTACCGCGCAGTTCACTTTATCCGCTACAGCACAGTATCTGTTTGATAGCACAAGGGAGCGCCCCCTGTGGGTTGCTAAACTCCGTGGGGATCTCTCGGCGAATGCTGTGATTTTGATGCTGTCGCCCAGCAATCAGGTGGCGACGATTGATTTGATGAATCGACTCAAGGTGGCGATGGCGCAAAGTCATGATCGGCAGGTACAGCATCGGATTTTCAGGCAGATATGGATAATGGTGAAAATGCTGCGTGAGGATGCGCCGTTTAAAGCGCGAAATCATTTGATTGCAGCGCAGCTGATTGATTATGCAGAGGCGAATGACATCCCTTTACCTGAGGATGCAGAAACCTTTGAGCAAGCCTGGGAAAAGGCCGTTACCCTGAATCCCGGGTATTTACAGGCGCATGTCGTCAAGGCGAAACGTATCGAGCGGGAAGATGCAGACGCTGCATTCAGGTTACTGAAGGGAATAGGGCAGGGTTGGTTTCAGTTTGCGCCGGAAAAACAGGTACAGGATTACCTTCAAATGTTGCAGCATCTGGTGGTACGCCAGTCACTTCAACGAGATAGTTGAAGTTGATGCCTGGATTCCCTGGTCGATTGCTTGAGCCAGCGAATTACTGTCTGAATTTCCTCAATCGACAGGTAGTATTTGATCTTTTCTGCCTGCTGCTTTCCGAGCGATGTCTGGTTGGCAATATCGACTGCAGATGCACCAGTGAGCTGATCCCAGGTGTTGAAATAGGTCACCAGCTGACGGGCTCTCTGCCTGCCAATACCCGGAATGCTGAGAGCCACTAACTGACGTTCAAAAGCTGGCTTAGGCGCTTCAGTCATTAATTGATGAAGGCGTGTGGCTTTTGACGGATTGACTGCGCTGTATGTTGTGATCTTGGAAGGGGTTAATGTCAGAACGTCGGCGATTTCATGGATAGCGCCATTGGTTGTCAGTTCATTCAGCAGGGGAATACCCAGCACAGAAATATTAAGCCCTTGCTTACCCAGCAACCACTCGATGCGGGACAGAAACTGCTGGTGGCAGATTTTACTGTAACGAAGGCAGGTGAAGGGGGTGTGGCGGGATTCGTCAGGCAGGTTAACGGAAGTACGCTCATTAGAACGATGAACAATCTTATTTAGTATGGGAATGGCATTGCCTTTGAGTGTAATGCTTACCATATCCCCTGGCGCGATGTTTAATGCACGTAATCGCTTAATGCTGCCAACGGGTACCTGTTTGATGGTTATGCCGGCCAGCAAGCTTGGTTCCAGTTGCAGGATGGCGGTGATTTTTCCGGTTCTGCCGATGGTGAAGGTCATGTTCTTGATAGTCGTCACCGCGTGATCAGCGGGAAACTTCCAAGCCATGGCCCAGTGTGGCTCGGAAGCATTTTCACCAAGCTCTGTACGAACAGACATGCGATCGGTTTTTATGACAATGCCATCCATAAGGAAAGGCATACCTGCCTGTGATTGATGCAATTGTTCTCGCAACGCATCAGCCTGGCTGATATCCGATAACACCCAGGAATATTCCGATAGTTTGAAGAAACCCCAGTCTGCCAATTGTTGATGGCTTTGGCTGTCGCTTTCCCAATGATGTTGAATCCAGCGCCAGGGGAAAAAGTCGAGCACCGCCAAATTGTTTGGTTCAGGTTGATCCCTTTGCAGCATGGCGGCAGTAAAGTGTCGGGCGCTGACATAGTTTGAGAGCTGACCTTTGATTAAATCAAGACGGGCGAACACCTCTCCATGCAGGACGACCTGCTCCGTAGTATCTAGCTTTGTAGGAATATGGGGGATTTTTCGAATCACTGGCAGGATATCCTCACCCCATTCGCCATCGCCCCGGGTGGATGCCTGTACTAATCGACCATCCTGATAGACCAGTTCAGCCGCTACACCATCGACTTTGGGCTGAAGTTGCACCGGGCTGCCAAGGTGGTTTATGGCTTCGATAAATCGCTGAATTTCTGGTTTGTCTTTGCCTTTTTGGAGACTGGTCATAGGGTGGATATGGCGGATATTGCCAGAGGGGGGGCTTTTTGATGGCAATGCCTCCGCCAGAGAGGGCTGGCATTCGTTCAAGGCCTTTCGACGTTCTACCAGTGCATCATATTCGGCATCGGATATTTCTGGCTGGTGTGCCTGAAAATAAAGCCGATCATGATGCCGGATTGTTTCGTCCAGTGATTGCAGTTCCGCAGACAGCTGCCCGGATGAAAGAGAACCACAAATATCCCCGAAAGTGTTCTCGATGCAAAATAAAAGCAGGAAGGCGGATAAGACAGGTTTTCTCATGGTGTATCCCCACCTGTATCAGGCAGGGATATCGGCAGGATAACGCCAGAATCAACCCGTTAGCTGTGATAACCATCAGGGTTTTGTGACTGCCAGCGCCAGGCATCGTTGACCATATCGTCCAGTGATTTTTCGGCAGCCCAGCCCAGTTCCTGGCGCGCCTTGGTGGGATCCGCGTAGCAGGCGGCGATGTCACCCGGGCGACGGGCTACGATGTCATAAGGCACCGGTCGATCCGATGCCTGCTCAAAGGCGTTCACCATTTCCAGCACGCTGTGACCCTGACCAACGCCGAGGTTCCAGACCTGAACGCCACAGTTTTCCTGCAGACGATGGATGGCGCAGACATGACCGCGGGCCAGATCCTTCACATGGATATAATCACGGACACCTGTGCCGTCAGGTGTAGGGTAATCATTGCCGAACACGTGCAGTTTTTCCCGCTTGCCGATGGCGACCTGGGCGACAAAAGGCATCAGGTTGTTGGGAATGCCATTGGGGTCTTCACCGATCAGTCCTGACGGATGCGCGCCTACGGGATTAAAGTAACGGAGTAGCGCGATGTTCCAGTTACCGTCCGCTTTATGCAGGTCTGTGAGGATTTCCTCAATGATCAGCTTGGAGCGTCCGTAGGGATTGGTGGCTGACAGTGGGAAGTCTTCAGTAATGGGCAAACTGGCAGGATCGCCATACACTGTTGCTGATGAGCTGAATACCAGGTTTCTTACACCGTTATCTGCCATCGACTGGCACAGGGTAATGGTTCCGCTGACATTGTTGTCATAATAAGCCAGTGGCATTTCGCAGGATTCACCCACTGCCTTCAGGCCGGCAAAGTGAATCACAGAGCTGATGGTGTTGTTCTGGAACAACTTGTCCAGAAGCGGACGATCTCGGATATCGCCTTCGACAAAACGCACTGACTTTCCGGTAATCTGTTCAACCCGTCGCAGGGATTCAGCACTGCTGTTACACAGGTTGTCGAGAACCAGAACGTCATAGCCCTTTTCCAGCAATTCGACGCAGGTGTGGCTGCCAATATAACCGGCGCCGCCGGTCACAAGAATTGTGCTCATAAAAACGTTCCCTGGTGCTGTTAACCGGTAATGCGCATGGACAGATCAACCGCCCGGCAATCCTTGGTTAAGACACCGATTGAAATATAGTCGACGCCGGTTTCTGCAATAGCGCGCAAGGTGGTTTCTGTGACACCACCAGAGGCTTCGAGTTTTGCTTGACCGACGGTAATCGTTACGGCCTGGCGCAGATCCGGCAGGGTAAAGTTATCCAGCATGATGATATCCGCGCTACCGGCCAGGGCCTGCTCCAGTTCCATGAGGCTTTCCACCTCAACTTCCACCGGTTTTCCGGGAGCCTGCTGTCTGGCGGCGCCAATCGCCTGGGCAATACCGCCACAGGCGGTGATATGGTTTTCCTTGATCAGAAAGGCGTCGTACAGCCCGATGCGATGGTTATGGCAGCCGCCGCAGGTCACAGCATATTTCTGAGCCAGCCGCAGTCCCGGGATGGTTTTTCGGGTATCCAGTAATCGGACGCCGGTTCCCTCGACCAGGTCCGCATAGTGTCGACAGGTGGTTGCCGTACCGGAAAGCAGTTGCAGGAAATTGAGTGCGCAGCGCTCCGCTGTCAGCAGTGAGCGGGCAGGGCCGTGCAGATTGAACAGAGTTTTATCGGCATTGACCTGTTCGCCATCGCTAACCAACCATTCCACCTCAATGCGAGGGTCGACCTGCTGAAACACCTCATTCACCCAATCACGCCCACAGATAACTGCGGCTTCCCGGCTGATAACCCGGGCGCTGGCAATGGCTGAAGGAGGGATCAGGCCGGCGGTGATATCGCCAGTGCCAATATCTTCGGCCAGTGCATTGCGGACATTCAGGGTGATGGCTTCCTGGAGCGCTTGTGATGTCTGGAATTCGGGGCTGCTACTCATGCTATACCTGTCTCCGGCTGAGGCGTGATTATAGCGAGAGTGTCGGGCGCAGACTATTGGCTGGCAGCATTGCTGAGTTTAAGAATGAGCGATTAAGGCAGGGCTGCCTCAATAATCGTGGGCATATGCGGTTTTTCAGACAGCCGGGACTGCTGCAGATTCAGGGTAATGGTGAATTCTGTGCCAATGCCTGGGGTGGATATGACGCTCATAGCGCCCTTGTGGTTGTTGGTAATAATGAAATAAGACACGGACAGCCCAAGACCTGTGCCGGCACCGATGTCCTTGGTGGTAAAGAAAGGCTCGAAAATGCGTTTGCGGGTGTCTTCGTCCATGCCTGCGCCATTATCGCTGACCGTGATCAGGGCGTGGTTACCCTGCTTGCGGGTTCGGATGACAATCTTGCCCTGCCAGTTGGCTTCGGTACGGGCGTTGATGGCCTGGGCCGCATTCTTGAGCAGGTTCAATAAGACCTGCTGGATTTCATCGGTGATACAGGGCACGGCTGTTAACCGCTCGTCCAGATCCTGCTCCAGGCTGATGCTCATGAAATCGAAACCTTTCTTCAGGTCAAAATCTGAACTGGCAATCTCAATGGTACGTTCAATAATTTCTGACAGGTTGGTCGGTGTCAGTGTTTTGCTGCCACGACGACTGAACTGGAGCATATTGGAGACGATCTTTGATGCCCGCATGCCGGCACTGTTGATATTGTCGAGAAAACGGGTGATTTCGCGGTTTTCCAGGTAAGCATTGAGTATTTCCAGCGGCAAGCCCAGTGCGTCGGCCTCTTTCTGGTTGGCGGGCAACGTTGAAGATATGCGTCGTCGGATATTCTGTACGCCTTGAATGATGGCGCCCAGTGGATTGTTGATTTCATGCGCCATACCGGCGGCCAACCCTCCGACAGACATCATTTTCTCTGTCTGCACCATCATCTCTTCCAGTTGTAGCCGTCGGGTGATGTTATCGATGCGGATAACGGCGCCATCATTGTCATCACCGCTTAGCGGGTAAATGACAAGATCCAGGTAATTCTCCCCGTCAGCCAGCATCAGCGGCAGCTTTTCCACCAGTTGTGAGGTTTGCAGATCCAGCGCCTGTTGAACCTTGGGCAGGCAGTTGGCCAAAAAGGGCATGAATGTGCCCAGCGGCAGGCCGAGGGCGGCATCATGTTCCATATCTGCCAGTTGGGTTGCGGCCTTGTTGCATTGGGCAACCAGCAACTGTTCGTCGACGGCAATCAGGGCCGATGGCATGGAGTCGATGATATTGTTGAGGTAATTCTGGAAACTGGTCAGCTTGTGCTCCGCCCGCTTACGAACCTTGACCTCAAGCTCCAGCTTCTTGTTGGTCATATGGGTTTCGATGGCCAGCGCCTGGGCTTTCATACTGGCCTGTTCCGCCTTGTCCCGTGCGCTGGTGAGCAGTTGGTCCCGCGCTTCTATTCGGCTGAGCATGGTATTAAACGCCTGTGCCAGGATACCGACTTCATCGTGGTAGAACTTCTGTGCACGGACGCCGTAGTTCTCTTCAATGGAGACGGTATTGGCAATCCTGATGAGGTGCAGGACCGGTTGGGTTATGTAACGGCGCACCAGGCGGGCAGCGGCACTGGTTAACAGGAAAATAAAGACGAGAATGATCAATACGGCGATGGTCATCCCGGCGTAGAAATCCATGGGTAGTGACGGATCAGTTTCAATGTAAAAGGTCACCGTTCCGCCGTCGGCGAGGTCTACGCGGGCGATATGCTGTGTTTCATTCTCGATCTGTTCGGGCGCCGTATTCGGAATGTTGTGGGGCTGGCCTTTCAGGTCATGGGTGGCGTACAGGCGGCCATTCGAATCATACAGGGCGATACTGTTGATCAGTGAATATTCACTGGCGGCGTCCAGTACTTCGGCGGCTTTTTCCGGGCTTTTCAACAGGGTGTTAAGGACCGGTTCTTCCGAGAGGATTCGGGTCACCGCCTGAACACTGGCAGGCACAAAATTGTTGCGGGAGACCAGGTAGGCGGAAAGAATGAGTGTGGTACTGGCAATCAGGGCCACCGCCAGTACGACGCTGACCATGACCAGTATCAGCTTGCGGCTGATAGGCAGTCGCGAGAGGTAGTCATTCAGTCCGGACATGGTGCCTGATGCCTGGTTGCCAATCGGATATCAGTGCTAGGTTACACCGCTCTTTGTCCGCATGGGAACCCGCTGATTAAAACCTGTCCAATGTTTAATGAATACCTTGTTGCTTCAACTGTTCCATCAGGGCGTGATGGGAAGGTAGTTCCATCCCGATTTGTCTGGCCTGGTCAAGCAGAAAACCGTTAATGAATGGCAACTCGGTCAGGCGTCCATGGCTGACATCCTGAAATGTGGAGGAATAGTTATTGGCGGTGCGTTGGAGCACTTCCCGGGTTTGTTCCTGCAGGTTGATATCACAGTGGATTTTCAGTCGCGTCATCAGGCGGGTTGTCTCTTCGCACAGGGCGTTCACCTGTTGCCAGCGATTCGGGCAGGAGAGTAATTCCCCGTTTCGGCACAGATAAACGGCCGTCAGACCATTGATGGCGCTGTTGATGGCAAGCTTCAACCAGAGACGTTCCTGTATGTTGTCGCAGGGGTGAATCGTCAAACGGCTGATTGATGTTAACTCGGACAGCGGTGTTTCAGAGAAAGGGGCTGTAGATGCATTGAGTGGACCGATCCAGGTTTGTCCGTGTCCGGCATGGTGTACTGTCCATCTTGCCGGGTTTTCCTGATTCTCTGCGGCTTTCCAGGCTCCGTCAGTGGTTGTGCCGGCCCAGACATTATGGCCTTCCAGCAGTGCGTTGACGGCGTCCTGACTGCCCATGCCATTTTGAAGCAGTAACACAACGGCGTCTTTGGCAAGGTGGGGGACAATATCGCGGACAGCCTGCAACGTATCGCGAGCCTTTGTCGCCACAATCAAACGTTTTATGGGAGAATCAATATGGTGTTTGTCTGCGATGGCAATATCGAATAATTGACGACGATGGTTATCAACCAGCTCAAGCTCTGGCTTTAGCTGTGTGGATTTTCCGGCTATTTCCCGCAGGCGTTGCTCCCGTAGAATCAGCATGCACGGCTTCCCGCTTTCCCTGAGACTGGCTGCCCAGAGGCATCCAATGGCGCCTGCGCCGAGAATAGTCCAGTGATCAGCCATGCAGTACTCCATGGTTAAAACGTCATCTGTCGTTCTATGGTAACGGCAGCATGAAAGAAATTTTATATCCGCGTGAACTATAACGCCTGACGGTTGTCTGTTGTCTATAGTTGTTAAGCCTATTTCTGTTGTATGTGAGTTGTATCTTGAACGCTTTCCTGACAAAGAAGAACCTGATTTTACTGGCGCTCATACTGCTGGGTGTTTTTGCTGTTGTGCAGTTGGATGTCGACGACCGCCTTTATGACTGGTACCTGACCAAGACAACCCCGGAGACTGTCCGGAAGGATGCCATCTGGTTGCCGGATTACCAGGTTGCCACCGAGGCAAAGGAACTTGCCGGTATCAATAATAATGCATCCGGTGTGACCTGGGATCCATTGACGAAAACATTGTTCATGGTACTCAATGGCCCCAATCAGATCATTGAACTATCCCTTGACGGCGATGTTATCAGGCGGATTCCTCTGGAAGGTTTCGAAGATGTTGAGGCGATTGTCTGGGTGGGTGGTCATCACTTTGTGATTGCCGATGAACGGCATCAGAGTTTGATCAAGGTAACCGTTACGCCTGAAACCCAGGTGATTGTCCGTGAAGACTGCCCGAGTTTTACACTGGATATGGAAGCTGGGGATAACAAAGGTTTCGAAGGGTTGGCCTGGGATCCGAAGGATAATGGCATCTTTGTGGTTCGTGAACGGGATCCCATGCGACTCTATAAAATTCATGGTTTAGTGGGCGATAAACAGCCGGCAACCATGCGTGTTGAGAAATCGGAGGCACTCAGCGAAGGAGCCAAAGCCTTCAGTGATGATCTGTCCGGTTTGCACTTTGATCCCAAGACCCGCCACTTGCTGGTGTTGAGTGATGAATCTCAGCTATTGAAGGAAGTGGATGAGCAGGGGCATCCCGTCAGTTTTCTTGAGCTGTCCCATGGCTGGCATGGTTTGAATGAGGATGTGCCCCAGGCGGAAGGCATTACCATGGATGATGCCGGGAATCTCTACCTGATCAGTGAGCCCAACCTGTTCTATAAATTCACTCGCAAAGCGCCAGGTCAGTGAGCCACTGACCTGACATGCTGCCATTGCATTGCCAGTGATCTTGCTGGGGCTGATACTGCCGCAGTGTATGGTGACCGGCAGTTTTTATCCGCCGATGTGATCATGGGCGACCTTACTATACTCAGGCGATACGTCCTGAAACCGGCGAGGTTGAAACGTCATGAGTGCACATGTGTATAAAAAGGTGGAAATTGTCGGCAGTTCCGAAACCGGTACTGACGATGCCATCCGTAATGCGATCGCCAGGGCATCACAAACCCTGAAACATATGGACTGGTTTGAGGTGGTCGAAACCCGCGGTCATATTGAAAATGGCAAGGTGGCACATTACCAGGTCACACTGAAAGTGGGCTTTCGGCTGGAATGACGGTGTTATATCGTACGCTTTGTACGGTATAACCGGCCATTGGGCAGGGCGGCCCTTTAGGCTAGAATCGTGCCATTGAATCGACAAAGGGAGACAGGCGAATGCCGTCATTCGATATTGTGTCTGAAGTGGATATGCATGAACTCAGCAACGCGGTGGACCAGGCCAACCGTGAATTGTCCACACGCTTTGATTTCCGTGGTATTAATGCATCGTTTGAACGGAACGACACAACCATTACCATGACTGCCGATGCGGATTTCCAGCTCAAGCAGATGTTGGAAATCCTGCAGGTGAAAATGCACAAGCGGGATATTGATATCAAGTGCCTTGAGGTGAAGGATCATTACGGTTCCGGCAAGCAGGTCAAGCAGGAAGTGATCATCCGCCAGGGGCTGGACAAGGAACTCAGCAAAAAAATCACCAAGATGATCAAGGAAGCCAAGATGAAAGTTCAGGCGGCCATTCAGGGTGAGAAAGTACGTGTCACAGGCAAGAAGCGGGACGACCTGCAGGAAGTCATCGGCATGCTACGGGAAGCCAAGCTGGAAATGCCGCTGCAATATGATAACTTCCGTGACTGAGATGCATTGATCATCCCGTGATGATCGCACATGAATAAACGGCGCCTGTATTGCCTGATTACTGGGGCTGGCGTCGGACTTCCCTCGTTTCAATGACAATAAACCTGATCCAGCTGGATGGTTCCCGTGTCCGAACAAGCCGCAAACCCAATGTCCGACAGGACACCGGAACAGACCCGCTCATGGCGTGAAGCCATTCGCAGTTGTTTTCATCCCCGTGTCATCAGCATGCTTTTTCTCGGTTTTTCTGCCGGGTTGCCGTTGCTGCTGATTTTCAGTTCTCTCTCTATCTGGTTGCGGGAAGCGGAAGTGTCCCGGTCGACGGTGACGTACTTCAGTTGGGCGGCACTCGCGTATTCGTTCAAGTTTGTCTGGGCGCCGTTGGTGGATCGCCTGCCTTTGCCTTTTCTTACCCGATGGCTGGGGCGTCGTCGAGGCTGGTTGCTGCTGGCGCAGGTCGCGATTGTCGGCGCACTGCTGTTTATGGCTGGGAATGATCCGCTTCACAACCTGGCGTTGACGGCGATTGGTGCGGTTATGCTGGGTTTCTCGTCAGCAACCCAAGATATTGTGATTGACGCCTACCGGATTGAGGCGGCAGACAATAATCTGCAGGCCATGATGTCTTCCAGTTACATGGCAGGCTACCGGATCGGAATGCTGGTGGCGGGAGCCGGTACGCTGAAATTGGCCAGTGCCTTTGCCGGTGCCGATGGTGGATATAGCTACATGGCCTGGTCGATGGCCTATGTTTGCATGGCAGGCATGATGGGTGTGGGCATCCTGACGACGTTGCTGATACCTGAGCCGAAGACGAACCAGGACGGTAGCCTCTCCGGTGTCTATAACACACAAGATTATCTGCGCTTTTTGGGGCTGTTTGTTTTAACGGCGGGCGTCTTTGTTGGCAACTTCGTACTATTTTCAAGCGTTGTTGCGGCAACAAAAAGTGCAATAGACGCAGGTCCCTTGAGCGGATTTCTGTTGGAAGCCGTGCGTATTGTTATCAGTGTTGTTATTGCCTTGCTGGCTGCCAGGCTGCTGATCGGCATGCAGCTGGTGTCCCGGCACATGGTGCGTGAAACCTATATTGCGCCGTTTACGGATTTCTTCACCCGCTACGGTAAAACGGCGTTGTTTATTCTGGCGCTGGTGGGCAGTTACCGCATTGCCGACATTGTGATGGGCGCCGTCGCGAACGTGTTTTACAGCGATATGGGCTACACCAAGGATCAGATCGCGAATATTACCAAGACCTTTGGCTTATTGATGACCATTGCCGGTGGCTTTGTCGGTGGTGTTCTGGCCATCCGTTTTGGTGTGTTGAGAATGCTGTGGGTGGGTGCACTTCTGGCTGCTATCACTAACCTGCTATTTGCCCTGATCGCGGGTATGGCGCCTCAGTCGATGTTGCTGGCGGTGGTGATTGCCGCCGATAACCTCAGCGGTGGTGTGGCAACGGCGGCATTTGTCGCCTATTTATCCGGGCTGACGAACCGGGCGTTCACTGCCATGCAGTATGCCGTGTTCAGTTCCC
Organism: Kistimonas scapharcae; assembly: GCF_039540975.1. NCBI lineage: Bacteria > Pseudomonadati > Pseudomonadota > Gammaproteobacteria > Oceanospirillales > Endozoicomonadaceae > Kistimonas > Kistimonas scapharcae. The sequence goes on along the minus strand of NZ_BAABFL010000089.1, from coordinate 3,918 downwards.
TGATGACCTTGTTACCCAAGATCCTGGCCGGTTACTCCGGTACAATGGTGGATGCCTTGGGCTACCAGACCTTTTTCATCGTGACGGCGGTCATGGGGTTGCCGGTGCTGGCATTAGTCAGTTGGATTATCCGACTGGAACGCAGGCAGTCTGAGTAAGAGCATAGATCGTCGGAACGTGGCGTGTTAATCCACGCCATTCCAGCCGTAGGTGGTCAGAGATATTTTTTCCCCGGTGAACTGAATGCCTTCCTGTTCAAGGCGTGACTTCTGTTCCTGGTATTTGTTGCTGTCCAGCGGGAAAGACAGTTCTCCCCTGCTGTTGATGACGCGATGCCAGGGCAGGTCTGAGCCCCGGGGCAGCTGGCTGAGAATGCTGCCGACGGCACGGGCCTGGCGCGGTAGTCCGGCTAGCTCGGCCACCTGACCATAGGTAGCGACATGGCCATGGGGGATTTTGCTGACAACCAGCCAGATCTGCTGGTGTCGGTTCAGGATCATCAAGAAATACAGTCTCGGTTAACCAAACAATGTCTTACCCGCATTATCGGTTTCAGTGGCCGCATTGCCAAGTTGAACCGTCAGATGATGAGATGTCCGGGCAGTATGAAGGGCATGCCTCCGTAGAGAGACGGTAAATTCTTTTTTATGCAGCAGGCTTATACCCTGATAATGTTGCGTCCCCAATAGGCTTAATGGTTCTGTCTGTAGATAGCGATTCTATGTTCTTCCGATTATTACGATGGTTGTCATGCTGTGCGTTGTTAGCGGCACTGCCGGTTTCTGCGGATACGTTGTGGCTGACGAATAACGACATTATTCGCGGCGAGGTCAAGGAAATGACTGACGGCAAGCTGCATTTCACCACGCCCTGGGGTGGCACGGTTCAGGTGGACCTGCGTTATGTGCGGGCACTAGAAACGGAGCAGTTGCTGTGGGTGCGGATGAAAGGACAGAATACTTTTAGGTTGATGAAATTTGACCAGAAAGGCGGCAAGACCTGGATGCTCGATAACCAGGGCAATGAAACGGAACTGGACGATAAACAGAAGCTGGCGCGTCTCCTGAACAATGATCCGGGTGAGGAGCAGTGGTTGTTCAGCGGCCATTTAAATGTTGGCTTTGATACCGAACGGGGTGACGAAGATGAGTTTCGAACCAGTGGCCAGCTGAATATCCAGGATCGTGTGAACCGAAATATCATTAACTGGAAAACCTATTACAGCCGGGAAGACGGGCAGACCAACGACCGGGAATTCAAAATCAGTTACGACTATAACCGGTTTATGGATGAGCACTGGTATTTGCTGGGGAACAGCCTCTGGCAGTACGACAACAGTGAAAGCCCCCGGGAAACCGTCGCCGGCGGTGGCGGTATGGGTTACCAGTTCTGGGATCGTCCGGATGGCGCCCTCAAGATGGACATCGCCTTGAACAGCCTTTGGGAAAATTACCCCAATGACAGCAATGAACAGCATATGGCGTTGCGCTGGGGGGTGAATTATTCCCAGAAACTCTGGGATAACCTCAGCTTCCACCATGACTGGGTGCTGTTCCGTCGACTGGGAGGCAAAAAGCAGTGGTTGCTGGATACCACCACAGGCCTGCGTTTATCGATTACCGATAATCTCTGGTTCAACCTTCAGCTGGACTTCGACTATGACAACAAACCGGCAGAGGAGTCCTACCGGTCTGATCACAGTTTCAGTTTTGGCCTGGGGTATGGCTGGTAAGCGGGGCTAGATCCGCAGGCCGCCATCGACTTCGATGACCCGTCCGTTGATGTAATCATTCTCAAGAATGAAGCGGACGGTGTTGGCGATCTCTTCCGGTTGCCCCATCCTCTGCATAGGGATGACGGAGGTCATCTTGGCCTGGGCTTCAGGCTTCATGGCGGCGGTCATCTCTGTCTCAATCATGCCGGGGGCAATGGCGGCGCTGCGGATCCCGTAACGGGCCAGTTCCCTTGCCCAGCTGACGGTCATGGCGACCACGCCCGCCTTGGCGGCGGCATAGTTGGTCTGGCCAAAGTTACCGGCCCGGGCGATGCTGGAGATGTTGATAATCACACCGCCGGTACCCTGTTCAATCATCTGTGCTGCCGCTTCCCGGCCACAGAGAAAAACACCGGTCAGGTTCACGTCGATAACTGATTGCCACTGTGCAAGGGAAAGTTTGTCGACAATGTTGCCGTCTTTGACTTTCACCAGCAGGCCATCCCTGAGAATGCCTGCGTTGTTCACCAATACGTCCAGACTGCCGAAGTCGGTTCGGATAGCTTCCATCACGTTAATGACGTCGGCTTCCCGGGCAACGTTAGCAATATAGTGTTTGGCGTTGTCGCTGCCGGCGTCAGTGCATAGCCGTTGCGTTTCGATAAGGCCATCTTTGTCAAGATCCGCCAGTGCCAGCCTGCATCCGGCGGAGGCTAATGTGGCGGCTATATTTCGTCCCAGCCCACGTGCGGCTCCTGTGATCAGAACGACCTTCTGGCTTAAATCCATAGCTACCTCTCTTGTCTGTGATGATCTCTGTTATAACTCAATGATTAATCATCTATGTCGGTTTGATTATGGAGAGAGTATATACTGGGTCGTCCAACAATACTGCCTACGCTAAATAATATTGCTGAAAAGTTATAAAATTAATATGCATTCTTTTTATTGGTTTTCTTGTTTGTGTTTTAAANAATTCCGAGACTGGCAAATATTATCGAATACGCCTCATGCTGGCTGCCATGTGGTCTGCACAGGAGTTTTTGAGTACTTACGCTTCAGTGCCTATACTCTACCTGCATACCACAATCCAGAAGAAGAAATTCATGAAGCATTGAGCCAACTGTGTACATTAAAAGAAAGGCTAACCCCCTTTCGCCAAGATCTTGTAGATCTGGCAGTAGGCATCGGTGAAGAAAACATCCAACCCATGACCGAAGAAATACTTACATCCATAAGAGACAGCCTCGGAAATCATGTTGACCTTGTCGTTAAACGGATATCTATATTAATTGATCATCAAATAAAATTAATCGACGAACGAATTAAAGAAAGCACTCCCACTGAAATATATATAAAAGCTACGACAAAACCGATCACTATCACCGAAGCAGAATAACTTAAAAAAGCATTAATAAAAGAGAAGAACCCCTGCAATCTTCATACAAATATCTCCTATTAAAATTTAATAACATACTCAAAAAACTCATTCATCACAGAAGAAATGAAAACTGCTAACATCTAAATATAAGAATAACACTAGGATAATCAGGAGAAAAAACATGGAAGAACCCCAAAAAGCACTATCTATCCCAGCTCCTCTGATGGTGCTTGATGGCATAGGAATTTCCTGATTACCACCTAACATAAGCCATTCTCCCGTCTAAACTTACGACACTGGTTTTCCTTGGGTTAGGAGACGTGTCATGGCCAGGAACAAAATCCAGTTTCAGAAAGGCATGAGCCTTGTGGAATTCTTTCAGCGATACGGTCAGGAAGGGCAATGCCGCGATCAGTTTTTCAAATGGCGCTGGCCGAACGGATTTGAATGCCCTCTGTGTTGTTGCCGGGAGTATTGCACCCTGAAAACCCGCGAACTCTACCAATGTAACCGTTGCCACCATCAAACATCACTGACTAGCGGTACCATTCTGGAAGCCAGCAAGCTGCCCTTCACCATCTGGTTTCTGGGCATGTTTTTAATGACTCAAACCAAGAATGGCATATCAGCCATGGAGCTTTCGAGGCAGCTTGGCGTCTCTTATAACGCCGCGTGGCGCCTGAAGCACAAGCTCATGCAAGTCATGAAAGAACGGGATGACAGCCGTCCTCTGCAGGGGCATGTGCAACTGGATGATGCCTACTGGGGTGGTGAAAAACATGGCGGCAAACGGGGAAGAGGTTCTGCAAACAAACACCCCTTT